>JAIRVZ010000002.1 GCA_031253625.1 Dysgonamonadaceae bacterium | reverse complement strand
TGTACGACTTGAAAAAGTTGCCGTAGAATTTGCCTGCGGAATAAAATAATAGCCTGAAAGTCCCTGCTTCTTACGGTCAAAAATACTGTCGGTCAGGCAATGCTCGCCCCATCCGTCGGCTGACGTTACCACTGTAGTCCTAAATCCGGCAGTAAGGCAGTTGATGGGAACAAAACCAACGCCGTTGCCGCCATATTTTTCTTGGAGCATGTAGCGCAGCGAGCCGGTCAGTATGTCTCCTTCAATAAACGAATCTCCAAAATAGGCAATACGAACGGAACGATTTGCCGACAACGCATCATAAAAGCGATCGAGTGCGTTATGATCTGCCGAATAATCGTCGAAACAAATCATACCGGCGTTGCAGGTATCCGTATTTTCAGGCTTAATCTCGGGCAAGGTATCGGCGGCAATATCGTTATGTTTACGAATATCTGCAAGGATATCTACTTTTTTAAATTCAAAACCTTTCCAATCGAAACCGGGTATAAATGAAAGCAGTAATGCTCCTGCAACGACAGCAGCCATAAATATTGCTACTTTATTTAGTTTGTTTTCAATCACGATAATATTGTAAGGGCGCAAAATTACATAAAATAAACATTACATGATTACTTTCCTGCTCCAGAATTTTTTTGTTTTTTCATCTGTTAGTCGAACAAAGCAAAGCAGCAAACCGAAAAATACAATTATTTGTGTTTTCATCGCACACCTCCTACTTCGTCAAAAGCGCCAGTAAAAATTGAATGCGATAATTTGTTGCTTTCATAATACATGATAATTAATTGTTTATACTAAAAATTTAAATATTTTACGCAAAGTTAAGTACAAAAATTAAATAAGTACCTCATCAAAATAAGTTTTTATTAAAAAGGGAAAAGTTGATATGGACTTCCTTTCCCAAAGCCGCCAACCATCGGTTAGCAGCATACAGGAGTCTGTCTTTTTCCAGATAATCCTCCGGATTGAGCCACTCTTTCTTGAGTTTTCTCCATACCGTTTCCGCAATATTCAAATGTGGAGAGTATGGCGGCAGGAAAGTGATGAACAACCCACGCTGTTGCCAGAAAGGTATCCTTTCCATCATACTGTTGGATTTATGCACGCTGGCATTATCCAATATCAGTACGGTTTTCTTTTTAATGCAGAAAGAGAATCTTTCCAAATATTCAATGACTGTATCGGCTCCAACATTATATTCTGTCATCATTCCCATGAATTGGCTCTTTCTGTTGATAAATCCAAGAATATTAATTTTATAAGACCTGTCAACCGGTATGTGAACGTCCTCGCCGGGAAATTGCCAGCCATAAGGAACGTATCCTTGAGAACAGACATGGGATTCATCTCCATAATAGAGGTCTATTTTTCCTGCCTCGCTCAACTGTTCAAGTTCTGCAATTACCTTTACCTGATGACGGTAATATTCAGCATCGGGCTTGCCTTTTGGGCGGGTTCTTATCCGTTTATATTTTCCGCCAACACTTTTAAAAAACGACGCAGGGTACTGTCGCTTATAGACTTCCCCCGGCTGGATTCCCATTCCGCCTTCGCTGTTTGCAGCCGCTGCCGATGGTTCTTGACGGATTCCAATAAACGCTGCTTGTCCTCTGAATCCAAAATGGGCTTGCGACCTTGACCTGCTTTATTACGCAAACCGGATATCCCTCCCGATTTGAATCGCTTGACCCAACTGTTGACACTGACATGGCTCATGCCGGTAATTAATCCGACATCCTTCGAACTGCGTCCTTCTGATTTTAGTAGAATCACTTGGCAACGACTGCGGAAGCAATGGCTACCGCCTTTCCTGAGCCCGTCTTCTAATGTCATACGGTCTCTTGAAGATAACTTTGGTGTATTTACTCGGCTCTTGACCGCAAAGATACGAAATAATATAATATAATTTTGATGACATACTTAGTGTAGATATACCTCTTAAACGAATCACAGGATCAGTATTTACGCTTCCTGATCCGGACGTAATACTTAAACCGGCGACCTTGCCCTGCAACAGATCGGCAGCGGTTCGTGTCACGCCTTGTCTAAAATTTTTCTCTGTGATGTTCGTTACAGATCCGGTTATTTCGCGTCTCGTCTGCGTGCCATAACCGATTACTACTACTTCATCCAGATTAGCCACTGAAGGTTTTAACGCTACATTTATCGTAGAACGTTCATTAATAACTTCTTCTTTTGGAGTATATCCCACAAAAGAAAACTGAAGCGTTACCTTTTTTGCATCAGTTGCAGTGATCGTGTAATTCCCATCAGCGTCGGTAGAGACTCCATTGATGGTTCCTTTTTCCAGGACTGTTACGCCTGTTATGGATTCGCCGTTCTCATCCAACACTTTACCTCTAACTGTAATCTGCTGCGCAAAAATTGTTGTTGAGCATAATAGCAATAGAAAAACTATCAAAAATGAGATGTTTTTCCGATTCTTTAATTGTTTGTTGATAATCGACTTTTTCATCTATTTGTAAATTTCATGTGAATATAATTTTTTAACCGTTATAAATCAAAATATGCGTTTGACGTCAATTTCATTCTGTAAAAGGCTATTGTCATATACTGTTTCAAATTACTGTGCCGCATTGCTTCGTATCGCTACCAATGACGGCACTGTATGT
>JAIRVZ010000114.1 GCA_031253625.1 Dysgonamonadaceae bacterium | reverse complement strand
GACTTTACTGGATTTAAAATTTAGTTTTCAATTGGCCGACTACACAAAAGCTCTTCGTATATATAACTCTTTTAAAACATTGGAAATTATCGCTTTACTGCGAGAATACGATGCTAAATCAAAAGGATTCGGTAACAGTTCCGTTTCAGAAGGAGATTTAATGAAGGAGTTGGCTTACAAAATCATGCACTAAAGACCCCTAAATCCCCTAAAGGGGACTTTGCTGCGCATTATGCCACAAAGTCCCCTTTAGGGGATTTAGGGGTTTATTCCTTATTTCTTACGATTTCCGTAGCGGCTCATAAATTTATCAACACGTCCTGCAGTGTCAACCAATTTTTGTTTACCGGTATAGAAAGGGTGAGAAGTATTCGAAATTTCAACTTTCACTAACGGATAAGTAACACCGTCTATTTCAATAGTTTCTCTTGTATTAATAGTAGAACGTGTGATGAAAACATCTTCATTCGACATGTCCTTAAATACTACCGGGCGATAATTTTCCGGGTGAAGTCCTTGTTTCATTATGATTTATGTTTAATTTATTTTTATTTTTCAGCCTGCAAAGGTACTAAAGTTTATCAAATCAACAAATATTTCAGATACTTTTTGCAACATTTTTCTCATACACATATAGTCATTTTCCTCTTTCTTTACTACCTTTGCAGAAGACAATTGACAATTGACAGTTGACAATTGACAGTTGTCAATTATTAATTGTCAATTGTCAATTATTTATGCTATACCCTATTACCTTCTCTCCCATCTTAAAATCAATTCTTTGGGGAGGAAATAAAATCTGTTCTTTCAAAGAAATAACACCCATACAAGACGGTATCGGTGAGAGTTGGGAAGTTTCTCATGTAAAAAACAATGTTTCGATAGTAGCCAACGGCCCTTTGAAAGGCAAATCTTTAGACGATTTAATTGAAACTTACGGTGCTGATTTACTCGGGAAAAAAGTTTATGAGCATTTCAGCAAATCGTTTCCTTTGCTGATTAAATTCATAGATGCTAAAGAGGCCTTGTCTATTCAAGTGCACCCTGATGATGAATTGGCAAAAAAACGGCACGATTCTTTCGGGAAAACCGAAATGTGGTATGTGATTGACGCTACACCGGGAGCATTTTTATATTCCGGATTTGCCAAAAACTTAACGGCTGAAGGATATATTAAAAGTGTAGAAGACAATTCTTTTACCGATATGCTGGCAAAACACGATGTGCATTCGGGAGATGTTTTCTTTTTGCCCGCAGGCAGGGTGCATGCCATTGGTGCAGGTTGTTTTATCGCTGAGATTCAACAGACCTCCGACATAACCTATCGTATCTATGATTTTAACAGGAAAGATGCGCAAGGCAACCCTCGCGAACTGCACACAGAGTTAGCCAAAGATGCTATTGATTATACAATTTATCCCGATTATAAGCTGCAATATACTCCGGAATCGAATACGATTCAGCCTTTAATTGATTGTCCGTATTTCACAACCGAACTGATTAATACAAGCGAAGATAAAACGATTGATTTGAGCGACAGAGATTCTTTTTCAATCTATATTTGTATGCAAGGGAAGTTATCTATAACAGACGATTCAAACAATAGCATTGAGATTCATCAAGGACAAACTGTGTTAATTCCTGCTACAACTAAACACATCACTTTTAAACCGACAGAAGAATGCAAGTTGTTAGAAACATACATTCTTCTATTATAATCTATCATTGCAGTTCACTACCACGTAGGCGATTGCCCTTTTCTCAATTTTTATTTTATTTCTAATTCCGAGCCTAGATCTACCTCAAAATCGCCATTGAAAATTACTTCGCCTGCGGCATCAAGGGTTAATTTGGCTCCATTTTGAACCTTGACGTTTTGAATGTTGATATCGCAGCAACTTGTAACAGTTGTGTTAGTGGTAACGATTTGATTGGTAAAATTAACAATTGGTGTATTACACGGTGTACTTGATGATAAATACGGAATATAATTGTGTTTAGTTATGGTAATATTACAAGGTACTGTTACATTAGTAAAAGTATGAGAAGAAACATCGGATATAACTTCAAAATAAGATGCCCCATCATCATTGCTACTTGTAAGAGCTATTTTACAACCGGGTACCCCACCTGTATTAACAGTAACTGATGTGCAAGATTGAGAAATAACAGGATTTGTGAATGTTGCAGGAGAAGCCGTGTACATTTCCATACTTGGATCGCCAAAATAATGATATATTCTATTTTGATAATCATCCGGCGGAAACCAGGGAGTGGTCTGTCCCATTCTTAAAAGGCCTTGATTCAATACATATCCCATTTTATAAATGTCAGAATGGCTGTTTACTATTGGATAGTTGCCAGTGAAACCGAACTGAGGTATCAACCCCGGATCTGACCAAATGGCATCAAACATGCCAACAGCAAAGGTATCATTCCATCCTGTAGAGCTAACTTGAGATGCAGCAACAATCCCAACCACTCCTCCATTAGGATGTCTTAAAAGTCTTTCAGCGAAACATGCCAACAGATGATATCCTCCGGTTTGACAAGCTATGCTAAAAACGACAGGTAGTTTATCGCCATTAGTCAAATTCGGAATGTTTGAGATATTAAAATTGGGTCGCGACCAACTGTTATAATTCCCATGACCGCGGTATAACACATAAAATTTACCTGCATTAATTTCATTTATAATATTTGTAGGCCCCCCACTCCACGGATAAAATGGAGATATATCTTTTCTTAATTCTGCGGGTATTGGTTGCCCATTCCCATAATTCTCACTATAATATTTTGGATATACATCACTGTCTGCAGAATAAACTCTGTTAACTATTTTTCCTTTATTGATCAAATAGTCTCTCACTTCCTCATTTGTAAGAATAAAACGACTACTTTCATATCCGCTAAGATCATCATCTTCAAATCGTCCACAATTCAACCCTGTTTGATAAAATGAAGCATCAATAACTGGGGTCTTCTCATAATCAATAATTTTTCTAAGAACCAAGTAAGCTTGTTCCAAAGAGTTTACAGATACTCTTCCGCGAGCCATATCCGCAGTATAGTCAGTGGGACCATCCATACAAACATAATATAAGTCTGTTGCATAATCACCCTGAATAGAATGCGTATAGATTTCACCAGGTATATTTTCATGGTCTCCTACAATTAAAAGATACTCCGGCTTTGGATTCCAATTATTATACCTTGTATGCACGGCATTCTTTACTTGCGAACTTATCCATGATGCTTGAGATACTATTTCGCAGCTATACCCCATGCGTATTTTCCAGGCAGCAAACTCTTGAACTGCCGGCAAAAATCTATCTGTCGTAACAATAATGTAATTTTTGCTGGTGCCACTTCTTAGCTGCTCTGTTGGATTTTTATCTGCGAATTCCATTAACATATTTGGATTGGATAATACGTTTCTCAAAACATCAAATGATTCTTGTTCAGATCTTATGGTTTTTGTAATATCTTGATTTTGAAAAACTACACGATATTTTATTTTTGAATAACAACGTAATTTCCTTGTTTTAGGATTATATTGAACAGGTCTGATTTGTACAAAAGCGAGAGGAACTTCCCTGTAATCTTGTATGGAAATAATCTCCACGATTCTTTCAGGGAAATAAAAATCGGTAGAATAGATTGTTTCATCCAATATAGATCGGAA
>JAIRVZ010000123.1 GCA_031253625.1 Dysgonamonadaceae bacterium | reverse complement strand
TATTGAACCCAATTCAAGTCTATACCATACCCCGGATAAATACTTACATAAAAATGATTGTCCGGCTTAAGTTCCCAATATTTTTTGGCCGTATAATTTATAATCGAGGCAAAACGTTTATAAAATGTTTCTTTCTTTGGATAGCTAAATTGAACATCAAATATTCTAAACAAAGTTGTTTGATTCAAAAAATTAGCAAACTTCAATTGCGCTTGAGATCGTTTTTTAATCGTCAATGAGTCATTTTCAATATACACATCATGATTCCGAGATAAAAAAGGAGCCCATCTAAGATAGATAGAACCTCCATACACACGATTCAAATGGTCATCTATATAGGTATACAATGCAAAACCTTTTTTCTCAGGGATTGCCTCTTCATTTATCGTGTTCACTCGGTCATCGAACAATAAGGCAATTTGATGTGGACCAAATCCCGGGACTCCATAATTGTACGACTTGTAATCTGGATTCAATTCCTCAAATAAATAAGGAAAAGTAGAAGAATACATCAATCCGTCGCCAAACGTAAAAGAACAACCCAAAAACACGGCATGATTGCCGGGATGACTTTGATTTACTAAATATTCCTCCGTAAAAGCATCATCCGAAATACGACGACAAAGACTATCTGAAGAATAACAAATTTTACATAATGTATCATTCCCCATTATTTGCCTTATTCGGCATAGTTGAGCGTTATGTAGATTTGGACTTAATCGAAAGCCCAACAGATCATCTTGTTCATCATAGGAATCTCCTGTTTCTTGAGTGAAGATTTGGTGGGACGGTGCAAAGTTAATATGTCGCCATCCTACTTGAAAAATTAAGAAAATTACAATCAATACTCTAAAAAGAAATAAGGGATAACATTTTTTTTGCAAAAGAAAACTTTGGATAATAAAAGAAAACATAAACAGAGCTATCAATGAAAAAGTAACCCAGTCGACAATAATATCTTCTTGAGCAAAAAATGCAGATAGCGCCATTTTAAAGATAAATAATGTAGAAAAAATCAACAGAATAAAGTACAAGACAAATTGTTCTTTTAAAATTGTTTTTAATTTGCTAAAATAATTTTTCATGCTCTTTTTATTCAATCCATCTTAAACTTTACCATCCATTTTTCTTTATTCTCCCAATCCGGTTGTTCTGTTTTACAATAAACAAAATCTCCGATGACAAGATAATCCATTTCTGTACTCATAAAACAGCGATAAGCATCGTAAGGTGTACATACAATGGGTTCTCCCCGAACATTGAAACTCGTATTCACGATAAGTCCATACCCGGTTTGCTGTTTAAAAGCATGTATTAATTCCCAATACCGGGGATTTGTTTCTTTATGTACGGTTTGTATGCGGGCAGAAAAATCCAAATGGGTAATCGACTGTATATCACTTCTTTCGTAATATAATCTTTCCCAAAGCGATAAATTATAATAGTCTTCGGGCAACTTTTTTCTTCGACTCTCTTTGACCGGAGCCACAATAAGCATGTATGGAGAATCTGAATCCAAATCAAAATATTCGGAAACATCTTCGGCCAATACCGATGGCGCAAAAGGCCTGAATCCTTCTCTGTACTTAATCTTTAGATTTAATTTCTTTTGCATTTCCGGATTTCTGGCATCGCCCAAAATACTCCGGTTGCCAAGCGCTCTCGGACCAAATTCCATCCTGTCTTGAAACCATCCAACAACATTGCCTTGAGCCAATTGAGCAGCAACAAATTCAGTTAATTCCGAAAAATTATCATATTTAGTGAATGCCGACTTGGTTTTCTTGTTCATCAATTGGATTTCCTTTTCAGAATAATCAGGACCCAAATAAGACCCAAGCATGTGGTCATTCTTGTTATCAAAAGTTCTGACTGCATCAAAATACATATAACTTGCAGCTAAAGCAGCACCTAAAGCCCCTCCTGCATCTCCTGCCGCAGGTTGGATATAAATTTCCTTAAAAATATTTTTACGCAGCAACTTGCCATTGGCGACACAGTTTAAAGCTACACCTCCTGCCATACACAAATAATCGGCATTTGTAAGTCGCTTAGCCTCTTCAGCCATTTTAATCACAATCTCTTCCGTTACTATTTGTATGGCTAAAGCTAAATTACAATGTTTTTGTTCTAAATTCGATTCTGCATCCCTACGTTTAACTCCGAATAAACGTTCCCATTTTTTATCATGCACCATTCTTAATCCGGTGGCATAATTAAAATATTTTTGATTCAACCAAACAGAACCATCTTCTTTGATGTCGATAAGATTTGATTTAATCAAACGAATAAAATCAGCTGTTTCTTCGGCTTCAGGATTTCCATACGGAGCCAAGCCCATTAATTTATATTCTCCCGAATTTACGGTAAATCCAAGATAATAAGTAAATGCACTATATAGCAAACCCACCGAATGCGGGAATTCCATTTCTTTCAATATCTTAATTTTTCCTTGTTCTCCAACGCCAATAGAGGCTGTGCACCACTCTCCTACTCCATCAATAGTCAAAATAGCAGCTTTCTCATAAGGAGATGGAAAAAATGCACTGGCAGCATGAGATAAGTGATGTTCCGGAAATAAAAGTTTTACCTTTTTCTTATCATAAGGACCTACTTCTTTCAGGCTATCATAAACAAGCTTTTTCAAGAATAATTTTTCATCGAGCCAAACCGGAATAGCTTTCAGGAAAGATAGCAAACCTTTAGGTGCAAATGCGTAGTACGTCTGCAAAAGACGTTCGAATTTTAACAAAGGTTTATCATAAAAGACGATGGCATCCAAATCGTCAATTTCCAATCCGGCTTCATCCAAACAATACTTAACTGCATTTTTAGGAAAGTCCGGTGTGTGTTTATCCCTTGTGAATCGTTCTTCTTGCGCTGCCGCAATTACTTTATCTCCAATTACCAAAGCTGCAGCGGAATCATGATAGAACGCTGAAATTCCTAGTACTTTTTTCATTAAACCTGGTGATAATGTGTTGTGACTACAAATAATAACGCAAAGTTAACGAAAATATTTAATCTAAATAGTAGAAAACGAATTAATTAAACAAAAAGAGCCTTAAAATTCCGAACTAAAATGGAATTTGATGTTTTTGAAATCCTGTTGTGCCATTTGCAACACGTAATTGGAATCAGCTAAAAAAACATCTCTGCCTTCCTTATCTTTAGCCATATATTGGAATTTGCGCTTTTTGAAGTTTTCTAATTCATCAGGAAAATCGCTTTCGATCCAACAGGCTTTGAAAAGATTGATTGGTTCCCATTTGCATTGGGCGCCATATTCGTGCAGCAAACGATATTGGATGACTTCAAATTGTAATTGTCCTACGGTACCGATGATTTTGCGTCCGTTGAATTGATTGGTAAACAGCTGAGCAACACCTTCATCCATCAGTTGGTCGATTCCTCTATTTAATTGTTTGGATTTCATCGGATCGGCATTTTCGATGTATTTGAACATTTCGGGAGAAAAACTGGGTAAGCCTTTGAAATGTAATTCTTCTCCTGCTGTTAAGGTATCTCCGATTTTAAAATTTCCGGTATCGGGTAATCCGATAATATCACCGGCGAAAGCTTCATCAACTGTTTCTTTTTTTTGTGCCATAAACGCTGTTGGGGAAGAAAAACGCATCATTTTACCAAAACGAACATGTTTGTAGTTTGCGTTGCGCTCAAATTCTCCAGAACAAATTTTCAGGAAGGCGATACAACTCCGGTGATTCGGGTCCATATTAGCGTGGATTTTGAAAATAAAGCCGGAGAATAGGTCTTTTTCCGGAGTTACAATTCGTTCTTCTGCCTGCACTGGACGAGGGGATGGTGCAATGCGTACAAAACAATCCAACAGTTCCTTTACTCCGAAATTATTCAGCGCAGAACCAAAAAATACGGGAGCGATTTCTCCTTTCAAATAGGTATCTATATCCAATTCGGGATAAACTCCTTCAATCAATTCCAAATCGGCACGAAGTTTTTTGGCTAATTTATCTCCAATAAATTTTTCCAATTCCGGACTGTTCACGTCTTTGAAAGCGACAGATTCCGTAATGGTTTGTTTGCTTGGCGTATACAAGTCTAATTTTTCTTCGTAGATATTATAAACTCCCTTGAAGTTTTGTCCCATATCGATAGGCCAACTCAATGGGCGTACATTGATTTTCAATTCTTGTTCCAATTCGTCGAGCAAATCGAAAGGATCTTGTCCGTCGCGGTCCATTTTATTGACAAACACAATCACAGGCGTTTTGCGCATCCGGCAGACTTCCATCAATTTGCGGGTTTGCTGCTCTACTCCTTTGGCAATATCAACGACAATGATAACGCTGTCGACTGCAGTTAATGTGCGGTAAGTATCTTCGGCAAAGTCTTGGTGACCGGGAGTATCTAAGATATTGATTTTATATCCTTCGTAATCGAACCCCATTACAGAGGTTGCGACCGAAATACCGCGTTGCTTTTCGATTTCCATCCAGTCGGATGTCGCTGTTTTTTTTATTTTGTTGGATTTGACGGCTCCGGCTACATGGATGGCACCTCCGAAAAGCAATAATTTTTCGGTTAATGTTGTCTTTCCCGCATCAGGGTGACTGATGATTGCAAATGTTCTGCGTCGCTGAATTTCTTTTATTAAATCGCTCATATTTTAACTATACACTTCTTCAAGCTTTCTACCCATTCTGGGATTTCCAAATCAAATGTTTCTTTTATTTTTGTTTTGTCCAACACGCTATACATCGGTCGTTTAGCTTTTGTCGGATATTGATCGGTGGTTATCGGATTTACTTTGCATGTAGTAATTCCGGATAACTCATGGATTTTCAAAGTAAAATCGTACCAGCTGCAAATGCCTTCGTTGCTGTAATGGTAAATTCCTGCCGGAAATGATTGCTTTTCCGTATCGAAAACAATAATATCCATGATTGCTTTAGCCAAATCAGCAGCATAAGTCGGGGTTCCGGTCTGATCGGCCACAACATTCAATGAAGCGCATTCTTTTCCCAAGCGCATCATTGTTTTGACGAAATTATTCCCGAAAGAAGAATATAACCAAGCTGTGCGAATAATAATGCTTTCTTTACAGTTTTTCAAAAGAACCTCTTCTCCTTCCCGTTTGCTTTTTCCGTAAACAGATTGCGGATCAGTCGAATCTGTTTCTTTATAAGGATTTTCTCCTTGTCCATTAAAAACATAATCGGTTGAAACATGAATCACTTTAGCTTTTCCTGATACCGCTTGAGCCAAGTTTTCAACCGCATCCCGATTGATTTTATAACACAAATCTATTTCGTCTTCAGCTTTGTCTACAGCCGTATAAGCCGCACAATTCACGATATAATCGATTTTGTTTTCAGTTATAAAATCATCAATCGCTTGTTTGTTACATAAATCCAATTCGGCAATATCTGTTGGAAAAAATTCAAATTGAGAATAAGATTCAAACAAAACCCTCATTTCGTTTCCAAGTTGACCATTGGCTCCTGTAATTAATATCTTCTTCACGATTTATTTATTATTTTTGCGCAAAAGTACAACAATAATGGTAGAGTATCAAATCTTGAATTCCGGTTTTTTCTATGCAGATGGAGGTGCCATGTTCGGTGCAATCCCTAAATCGGCATGGATTAGAAAATATCCTTGTGATGAAAAAAACACTTGCCGGATGGCCATGCGTTGCCTTTTGGTTTGGAATGAAAAACATGTTGTGTTATTAGACACCGGTGTTGGGACTAAAGATTTGGGGAAATTGTCGTTTTATCGATTTCATGAATTATGTGATGTTTCTTTGCAATTAAACCAATTCGGATTTTCTCCCGAAGATGTAACTGATGTCGTTTTATCACATTTACATTTCGACCACTGCGGAGGATGCACTTTTTTTGATGAAACAGGGGATTTACGGCTTACTTATCCGAATGCCAAACATTGGGTCGGTCAAAAGCAATGGGAAAATTATTTGCATCCTAACCGGTTGGAAAAACATTCTTTCAGAGAATCCGATATGCTGCCTGTTCAAAAAGCCGGATTATTACATTTGATAGAAAAAGATTTCGATCTATTTCCGGGTTTCCGAATGAGTTTATATGATGGGCATACTCCGGGACAAATTGTATCTTTTATTGAAACAGCAAACGGATTATGTGTTTTCGCGGGAGATGTAATACCTACATCGGCTCATTTTTCTACCGATTGGCTATCGGCTTACGATATAGAACCTCTTTTATCTTTTGAATCCAAACTCCGGTTAAAACAAGAAATGAAAAAGAGAAATGGATTTATGGTTTTATATCATGATGTTTCTATGTGTTCTATGTGCCTATGTGTTTAAAAAATTATTCTGCTAATACTTTCAAGGCATTTTCTTTGTCTTTTTCCAGCTGTTTTATTAAATCGCTCTTTTGATTGAATTTTATATCTCCACGCAAATAGTCTATAAATTCTACTTCAATCGTTTTTCCGTATAAATTGCCTGAAAAGTCGAATATATTTACCTCAATCCTTAATTCTTCCGTATTACTAAAAAGAGTCGGACGAGAGCCCATATACAACATTCCATTGTAAATATTTTTTTCTGCCTTAACGCGAACAGCATAAACACATCCTGCTTTTGGAAGAATCTTACCTTTATCAAATACATCAATATTGGCAGTGGGAAATCCTATTTCTTCTCCTACATTGTTTCCATGAACAACCACTCCTTTCAGCTTGTAATTATAAGAAAGCAATTGTGCGGCATCTTTTACCCTGCCTTCCTTCAACATTTTCCTTACTGCAGTTGAACTGTGATGAACCTTTTCTTCTGTTAATTGGCTGGCCAGCAAGACTTCCATACCAACGGTTTCCCCATATTTTTTATATTCATCAAACCCATCTGCTCTGTCTTTTCCAAATCTGTGGTCATACCCGATAAGCAAGCTTTTTACATGCAGGTGATTGGATAAAATCTCTTGTATAAACGATTTAGCAGAGTATTCCGACAGTGTTCGTGTAAAATCAATTACAATACAATAATCAATACCGGTAGTTGAAAGTTGATAAAGTTTTTCTTCAAATGAAGTAAGCAATTCAGGTACATAATCGGTGTGTAAAACCTTACGTGGATGGATGTAAAATGTGATAACTGCCGACGGAAGACCTGCCTTCTGTGCAACATCTTTAAGTTGCTCTATAAGAAAACGATGTCCAAGATGTACACCATCAAAAAACCCAATAGTTGCGACAATTCCCGACTTTAATTCATCCGGTGATTGCAGTTCATTTACGAATAATGTCTTCATTTTGACTGAAAAACTTCTAAATATATTTTAAGGTTACAAAGTTAGAATTTCTTAATGAAAAAGTCGAAAAAAAATCTTTGTTTTTTATAGAAGATAGTATTTTTAATTTTATTCCGTAATTTTGTGGTTGCAAATACCCCTGAAATGAAATATACGATTCAATCGCCTCAAAGATTAATCTCTGCTCCTGTTTTGTTGCCTGCTTCCAAGAGCATCAGCAACAGAGCTTTGATTTTAAAAGCTTTAAGTAAAAGTTCTTTTGCAATAGAAAATCTTTCGGATAGCGACGATACCGAAGTGATGATTGCCGCTTTTTCCGATAATCAATATGAAATAAATATCGGAGCAGCAGGAACTTCTATGCGTTTTCTAACTGCTTATCTTGCTCAACTTGAAGGAGAAGAACACATCATTACCGGCACAGAACGAATGAAAAATCGTCCTATTCGTATTTTGGTTGATGCACTCCGGCAATTAGGAGCCGATATCGAATATGTTGAGAAAGAAGGATTTCCTCCTCTGAAAATCAAAGGCAAGGAATTAACCGGCGGTGCAATTTCATTGGATGGGAGTATCAGTTCACAATACATTTCGGCACTGATGATGATTGCTCCCGCAATGTCCAACGGATTGATTTTAACATTAGAGGGAAAAATTATTTCTCGTCCATACATTCAACTTACTTGTCAGATGATGCAAGATTTTGGAGTTGCTGCTCAATTAGATGACAATATAATTCAAATTGAGCATCAGAATTATATTCCAACGCCTTATTTTGTAGAAAGCGACTGGTCGGCAGCATCTTACTGGTACGAAATTTTAGCGTTAACTAACGATAATGTCAATATAGAATTATTGGGATTACAAGAAAAAAGCTCTCAAGGAGATGCTAAAATTGCAGAATTATTCGATTATCTGGGAGTTTCTACTACTTATACGGAGAAAGGTATTCGCCTATCAAAAAATACAAATCGACCGGTTAAATTTGTTTACGATTTCGTGAATGAGCCTGATATGGCGCAAACTTTCGTAGTTACCTGTTGTTTGTTAAATATCCCTTTTCGTTTTACGGGATTGCAAAGCTTAAAAATTAAGGAAACCGACCGTATATCTGCATTACAAAAAGAATTGAAAAAATTAGGATATATCATTGTCGATTTTGATAACAGTATCTTGGAATGGACCGGTGAAAAATGTGAGCCGGAAGAAAATCCGGTAATCGACACTTACGAAGACCATCGAATGGCTATGGCTTTTGCTCCGGCATCGTTGGCTTTGGGAAAAATTATCATCAATGAACCGCAGGTTGTTTCCAAATCATATCCTAATTATTGGAGAGACTTGTTGAAAACAGGATTCAAAGGGTTTTAAAAAAGAACGCGGATGACGCAGATAACGCGGATTTACACGGATTTTTATGTTATTAAGATATTACATCCATTTATTATCTGCGTAAATCCGCGTTATCTGCGTCATCCGCGTTCAAAAAAGTTATATTTATGGTTTTAAAATTAGCTATTGGATTTATTGTATTTTTGTTGATTGTTATCC
Source organism: Dysgonamonadaceae bacterium (assembly GCA_031253625.1). Classification (GTDB taxonomy): domain Bacteria; phylum Bacteroidota; class Bacteroidia; order Bacteroidales; family Azobacteroidaceae; genus JAIRVZ01. The sequence goes on along the minus strand of JAIRVZ010000123.1, from coordinate 7,150 downwards.
TTATTGAACAAATCAGGAGAAAAATAACAAAAAAAGAACTGGATTTTATAGAGCCAAATCCTAAAGAACATGCTCATTCTCAAGAAAGTAATATTTGTTGTGGTGCTCATGAAGTTTGCGAAAAAGATTTTCTGAAAACCGCACTTAACAATGAGATTGAATATTACGACGATGAGGAATTAGATGCTTATAAAAGAAAGGGTTCTGATAAATATACTGAAAGTGAAGTGGAAGAATTTCGGGAAATCCTCTATACAATGCAAACTGATGATGTAAAAGGCTGGCTCAAGAGCTTGCAATTAAGGGAAATTGAATTACCGGACAGACTTAAAGATGAGGCTTTTATGTTTATCAAAAATTAATCTTAAAAATATCAGGAAAATGGAATCTAAAAGTTTTTACAGATTTACGCTGTTGTTTCTTCTTTTGTTATCTGTCACTTCTCGTGCACAAATTATCCGGTGGCAAGATAATCCCGGGAAAACGTTTGTTTATGAGATAAGCAACAAAGAAGCAGAACAGTTAATCAAAAGCGAACCGAAAGACAGTTTGGTTTTGCGTATGCTGCATACACCGGCAGGTTATTTTTCCGGCGAATGGAAAGACCGTCCAAAGCAAGGACATTTTATTTTTGTAGATGTTTTTCAAAATCAGGTGGGTTATCGCTATGTCCCTGTAATGCCTTTCCAAGTTTTTCTATTTAAGGAATATGGCGTATTGACTTTGCAGGTTGTTGATGCCGAAGGGAAAGTTCGCAATGACGCTAAAGTCCGAATCAAAGGGCGTTGGCGTTTCTTCGATACCGGTGTCGACTTCGATAAAGTGAGCAAAACTTATACTGTTGATGATGATTCCGAAAAGGCTAACAGGCTATTAACCGTGGAGTTGGATAAATTCACCGTGATGTTCAATTTATCCAAACATTTTGTAAATCCCTGGTATGGAGGATATAATGGTTGGGATAGAGGTCCTGATTTTTACAGCTATATGATAACGGATAAAAACAAATATAAACCGAAAGAAACCGTTCGCTTTAAATCGTATGCGCTGTCGGAACAGCGGCGTCCGTTGAAAGAGGAGTTGCAAGTGTGGGTAAGCACTTCCAATTCGTATTGGGATTATAAAAAGATTACTACGCTATCCCCTTATCATTCGGGAGGTTATGCCGGAGAATTATTTTTGCACGATTCATTGAAATTGCGATTAGATAACAATTACAGAATTCAATTACGCGACAAACGAGGAAGAATCGTTGCCAATACAAGTTTCAAATACGAAGATTATGAGTTATTCGACAGCAGGATAGAAACGCAACTGCAAATGTATAGTCATTACGCTCCCGACACTAACAGGATTGAAATTAAAACCTTAGATACCAACGGTTTATTCTTGCAGGATATGAAAGCAGAGGTATTAGTTAAGCGAGGTAATGTGTTAAATTCTTATACAGATGTTTTGGTTTTACCCGATACTTTGATGTATCAAAAAATTGATTTAGCAAACGACAAGCCCACCGTAGTAGATATTCCACCCGGATTATTCGGAGAATCCAATTGTTCGTATCATGTTCTTGTTACATCACATACTTACGATAACCAAGTATTGACCTCACGACAATCCGCTACTTTTTATAAATCCCGGCAAGAAATTGTCCTTTCCACTCGCAACGACACGGTTTGTTTTAATTATAACGTTTTGGGTAAAGACACAAAAGCAAAAGCACAGTTTTGGTATGACGATTCCAAAGAAAGGAAAATGGTTGAATTGCCATATAGTGAGCCTTTTAATCAAGCATTAAAAAAATACCATGTTTTGGTAGATGACTCCGGTTACTCCCAATCGTTTGAAACCGTAAAAATCAATCCTCGATTAAATATTGCCGGAGGAATTGCTGCCGATTCGTTCAATGTGAAATTAATTAATCCATTGCAATTAGATGTTTCGTGGTATATTTACCAAGGAAATGTCTTGTTGGAAAAAGGTTTCGGAAAAGAATTCGATTTCAAATATCCGAATACCAATTTAGGCGTTACGCATTATGTTGAATTGTTTTACTTTTTAGGCGATGCTGAACGGTCGTATTACCGGACTTTTATTCCCAAAACCGAATTTTTGAATGTGGATATTAATTTGCCCGACCGTATTTATCCGGGACAAACCTTAGATGCCGTTATTACGGTAAAAGACAATATGGGTCGTCCGGTAAAAGATGTCGATTTGACGGCATGGGCTTATAACAGTCAGTTAGGGCATGACGTACCGGATTTGCCGTATTACGGCCCTTCTCCACAATACCGCGAACAACGCGACGATTACTCAATAGATAAAAAAAACTATTCTTTCCGCACTTCGTTAGATTATAGACGCTGGAATCAAATTGCCCGTTTGGATACAATGAAATATTATCAATTTGCGTATCCGTGGAATAAAATGTTTCTTCACACAGTCGAAACGCCCGATTCTACAACTCAATTTGCGCCGTATATAATGAAAAATGGAAATTCCGTTCAAATCTATGCCATAGAAGTAAATAAAGAACCTGTTTATTTTTCATGGACAGGGCAACCGAAAACGTATTCATTTCTCGTGCCGGATTCGACCAAACAAATCGCTCTCCGTTTGCACGACAGGGCTATTATTTTGGATTCCTTGTGTTTCGAACCGAAAAAGAAAACAATTTTGAGCATCGATATGGACCATTTGCCTTCGTATGCCCGTGTTGTGAAGTTGGATACAAAAAATAAAAACGGCAATTACCATTTTACCGGCGAAGAAGAGCGAGTATACAGGAACTATATTTCACGGATTCCGGTAGCGGCATTATCCGATTTTACCTATCTAAAACGAGGGAATGAACTTTATCCTGTTTTTCACAAATGTTTCCAACAAAGAAGAGATAACGTTTTGATTGGGCCTCTTCGTCCGGGACGTATGCAATATAACAATGGTATTGATTACCGGCATGAGGGTGGTTTTTCATACCAATATGAAGACAATGTAGTATATAAGTATTCGTTTAATCCTTTTCCGGAGGCGATTTATTTTTCATCGAATAACAATTTTTCCGACTTGAATGATTTTTGCTTGACACCCAAAGTGTTTAATCAATTGATTGATAAGTGTAAAACGGAAACTTCCGATTGGCGCCCCGAACGGATTACGATTGCTCAAAATAAGATGAATCTGAATTTCTTACTTCCCTCGGATAAAAATTCAACAGGAGTATCGAATTTGTTATTGCAAAATGTAAAAACCGGACAGTTATTATTCCCTGACAAAATAGAATATTCAGTTCGAAAATATAGTGATATTCCTCCGGCAACTTATGATGTTATTTTATTGTACAACAGTGGAGATTTTCTTCGTTTCGATAGTATCACTTTTTATCCGAATACTTATATCGAAGTCAATATGAAACAATTGCCTTTGATAGAAAAAGATTCTGTTTCACAAAAATGGTTGTTACTCCGCACTCGGTTTATTCAACCGGAAGAAACAAAATATACTTCTCAAACATCTAATTACTACACTTCATCTTCTTTATTAACTATTCGGAATAGCAAGAATATAGTCAAAGGAACAATCAAAGCTGATGGCGAACCATTGATCGGCGTTTCCGTCTTTTTGAAAGGAACTACTTACGGAACTGTATCTGATTTAGATGGACATTTTGAAATAGCAATAGACGATTTCAATAGCACCTTGGTATTTTCATATCTTGGTTATAAAACCAAAGAACAACGAGTAACAATGGGTAGTGAAATAATAGTTACTCTTGAAGAAGATGCGAGAATGCTTTCCGAACTTGTTGTTGTCGGATATGGAGTTCAGCGAAAAAGTTCTATGACAGGTTCGGTAAGTTCGGTAAGTGCTTCGTCTTTAGCACCCCAATCTCCGCCGGAAAAGTTGAAAGACGAAGATGAAGATAGCGAAGCGGAAACACAAGCCGCTGAAAATCAATTATATGCCGAATTATTACAACTTAACGGCTTGCGAAGTAATTTCTCCGATGTAGGCTTTTGGGAGCCTCGCCTTTACACGGACAAAAAAGGAAAGGCGCAATTTACAGTTACTTTCCCCGATAATATTACTCAATGGAATGCTGTTGTCTATGCAATGAATCGTCGCTTGAAAACAGGAACGGCACGTAAAAATATCAAATCCTACAAGCCTTTAATGGCCGAACTTAAAAATCCGTCTTTTCTGATAATCGGCGATTCGGCTAATTATGCCGGCAATATCCGTAACTATACACGAGATAAAGAAATAGAAGGAAATATCTCGTTTACCGTTGGTCAAGATACCGTATTGAACCAGGCTATTCGCTTTCAAGCATCGCATCAAGATAAAATGCTTGTTACCCCAACAACAACGGATAGTCTGACGACTACTTATCTGTTCCGGCGTAATGACGGATATACCGATGGCGAAAAACGAACCATTCCGGTACTTCTTCAAGGTACGGAAGTCGCCGAAGGAACGCTTGAGTTCTTGCGCAACGGCGATAAAAGAGCAATCACACCTGCCTCCGGAGAAGAAATTCATGTTACGCTTACTGCCAATCCGGTAGATGTGTATGTCAATGCAACCTACTATTTAAGTAGCTATAAATACGATTGTAATGAGCAATTGGCATCTAAATTACTGGGATTGCTAAACTACAAATTATATCAAGAATTTGCAGGAGAGCCATTCAAAGAAGATAAACGAATCAACGAAATTATCAAAAAGTTAGTAGAAAATCGCAATGAGCAAAAATTGTGGTCGTGGTTCGGCAATTCATCGAGCACTTCTTATTGGATGTCGGCGCATGTTATCCGGGCATTGAATCAAGCCAGGCAAGCCGGTTATAAGGTAAATTTGGATTTGACGAAAATCGAACAGGATTATACGGATACCAAACGTTACCGGAGTGGTTCTTTATATGATATCGATATCCTGAACGCATTGTCTGAAGCAGGAACCCAACAGAATTACAAAGAGGCTATCCAAAATTTTGAAAAGCAGATTGACCGGCTTGAATTTGTAGCCGATTCTATCGCTCGTAAACTTAAAACTAAAAATACAACCTCCTATTTGAAAGAAAAATTGCAATTGCTCGAAATCCGCCAACGCCAACAGCTTGGTTATTCTTCCGAACAGTTGACTAAATACTTGAAAAAAGATGTTTTCGGTGCTGTTTATTGCGACGACGGAATTGAACGAAGATGGTATAGCGATAATATGATTACGACTTTGATTGCCTACCGGATTATCCGAAACGATTCTGCGTTGTCGTCGTTGAAAGAACCGATGCAAATGTATATCCTAAGTACCAAACGGCAAGGTTGGAATACTTATCAAGCAGCCTCGGCAGTAATGACGATTTTACCCGACTTATTGGCAGAATCTACAAGTAAAGACAATCCGGCAACCGTGGTTCTTTCCGGAAAAGAAAATCGGGAATTAATTCGTTTCCCCTACGAAACAACGCTGAATGCAAGCGAGCAATTGAGTATCGAAAAGAAACAAGGGATACCTTTGATTTATTCGGCTTACAAAATAAAACGGGTTATCGCCGAAAATCAAGGAGAAGCTTTTGAAATAAATACCCGAATGAATACCGACACTCTTCAGGCAGGTGTTGCAGCAACATTAACCGTTGCGGTAAAAGTCAAACAAAAAAATGCCGAACATGTGATGATCGAAGTTCCCATTCCTGCCGGATGTAGCTATGCGTCAAAAAATAATTATTCCCGTTATGGCTATGGTTCCGGAAGAGAAGTTTACAGAGAATATTTCAAGAACAGGGTAGTTATTTTTTGCGAAAGTTTACCGATAGGAGAATATATTTACTCCATTGCTTTATTGCCACGTTATACAGGAAAATACATATTGAATCCGGCTAAAGTGGAAATGATGTATTTCCCTGTTATTGAATCGAATAATGGAATAGATAAAGTAGTTATAGAATAACGTCCCCACCCCTAAATCAAAGATATGGAACTATTACAATATACTTTTTTTCAAAACGCTTTACTCGGAAGCCTCTTTACCTGCATTGCCTGCGGAATAGTAGGAACTTATATTGTTTCCCGCCGGTTGGTCTTTATCAGCGGCGGAATTACTCATGCCTCTTTCGGAGGATTGGGTTTAGGTTTTTATTTGGGCATCAATCCGATTTTTTCGGCCATGGCATTTTCTGTTGCCTCGGCTTTTGGTGTCGAATGGCTTTCTAAAAAACAAAGAATTCGTGAAGATTCGGCAATTGCCTCCGTTTGGGCATTGGGTATGGCGCTTGGTGTTATTTGTATTTTTCTTACACCGGGTTACGCACCGAATATTTCGGCATATCTTTTCGGAAATATTCTGACAATCACACAAACCGATATTTGGACTATCGGAATCGTTGCATTGTTATTGATATTAGTTTTCAGCTTTTTCCTGAAACAAATATTGTATACGGCCTTTGACAGAGAATTTGCTCAAACGAAAGGGATTCCGGTAGCGTGGATTGAGCATTTGATGATGTTGGCGATTGCCGTAACCATAGTTTCTTCCATCCGGTTAATCGGCATTATGATGTTGCTTTCTCTATTAACAATTCCTCAAATGACGGCCAATGTTTTTACCTCCCGATTTAAAAACATAATTATTTACTCTTGTGTAATCGGTGTAATTGGTTGTTTCTGTGGGTTATTTCTCTCCTACTATTTGAATGTTCCATCAGGAGCAGCCATTATTTTTGTACAAGTGATTCTGTTTCTGTTTTGCAGGTTTATAGTAAAACCTTGTATGGGGTAAGTACAGATGAGATTCTATAAATCCTAAAATGTTTTTGAGGATGTTACATCTATTTCATCATCCGCAAAAAATAAACCGGTGTACAACTCCACGCATGACAATAGCTATTGACTAAATAATCATATTCCCCTCCTTTTGTGTAAGGCGTTAGATATTCATTTTCTGGGTCGTAGACTTCCCAAAACGTATCAGCGCCTTTGTGTATCATCCCGCCCCAATAGGCTTCGATTACCTCTTTTATTTTTTCATGTTCGCCGCATAGATAAAGCGCTTCGAGATAGTAGTGGTAGAGATAGGGCGTGCGTGGCTTTATCATTTCGGGATTTTCGGCGGTACGTTTCAGTAAGTTGTTGGCTTCTTTTCCTTT
>JAIRVZ010000133.1 GCA_031253625.1 Dysgonamonadaceae bacterium | reverse complement strand
AATGTTTTGTCGCTCATATCTTTGGGATGTGAGGTAGTAAAACGGATTCGCATTTCGGGAGCTTCTTGGGCAACCATTTCGAGCAGGGTAGGGAAGTCTATCGATTTTTCTCCATCTTTATAGAGGTAAGAATTTACGTTTTGTCCTAATAAAGTAACTTCTTTGAACCCTTGGTCGCGGAGTATTCTTAATTCGTTTAAAATGCTTTCGGTTTCGCGACTTCTTTCTCTTCCTCTCGTATAGGGTACGATACAATAGGTGCAAAAATTATTACATCCACGCATAATAGAAATGAATCCGGAGATTTTCACCCCTGATAGTTTCAGCGGAATCACATCTTTGTATGTTTCTGTTGTCGATAATTCGACATTGATAGCTTTTTCGCCTTGTTCAACCGTACCGATTAAATGAGGCAAATCTAAATATGAATCCGGTCCGACAACCAAATCGACTTTATGTTCTTGGATTAATTCTTCTTTGACTCGCTCGGCCATACAGCCCAACACGCCAACGATTAAATTTTTCTTTTTCCGTTTTAGTGATTGAAAATATTGTAATCGAGATATAACTTTTTGTTCGGCATTATCACGTATCGAGCAGGTATTCACAAAGATAGCATCAGCCTCCGATATATTTTCTGTTGTTTCATATCCATCCATTTGCATGATGGAGGCTATCACTTCGCTATCAGCCACGTTCATTTGGCATCCGTAGGTTTCGATAAATAATTTCTTTGTCATACTAAAATAAAGCTGCTATAACATTTATTAACATTCAAACTTGAGTTTAAATTTGGAGAATGAAAAAAATACTGTACCTTTGTACTTGAAAAACGTAAAATTTTTTCATAGTTAAGGTTTTGGTTAAATTGGTTAGGGGTGACTGTGAAGTCATCCCTAACACTTTTTAAAGCCATTTTGAATCTAAGTATATTTTGTTTCATTTTTTTTACTACATTTGAGGCTGCAAAAATAAGCATATTTTTATGGAAAACATTGGAGAATATCTACCTTTAATAATTATTGCGTTTTCTCTTATCTATTCTTTAGTGAGAAAAGGGAGGAAAAAAGCAGAGGAGGAAGAAATAAGTAAAACGAAATTACCTAAAAGTATACCTCAAAGAGATGTCGTTCTCGAACCACAAGTTAAGAGTATGTCTCAGACTCAAACAGTTACCTATACACAGCCATCGAATAAGAACCAACCGCAGATTTTTAAATCCTCTTTGAATAATGAACAATCTCCGACATTTATGGGAGAAATTACCGATGGCACGGGTATTTCTTTCGATTTTAGTGATATAGACGAATTGAGAAAGGGGATAATATATGCCGAAATTTTTAATCGCAAGTATTGATTTTCCGAATCGCTTTTATAAAAAAAATAATCACACATGGCCTCTAAAGTTTATTTTACCAATTTGAGGGCGAATTCTTCTATTAATTTACCCGGAAAATTAGAGAGATTAGTTAATGCAGCCGGAATCAAAGATTTAGATTGTAAAGATAAATTTGTCGCAATCAAAATTCATTTCGGAGAACCGGGTAATTTGGCTTATATACGACACAATTATGCCAATCGTATGGTTAGCATTTTGCAAAAGTTAGGTGCCAAAGTTTTTCTTACAGATTCAAATACATTATATTCAGGACGACGTTCCAACGCGATTGACCACATCGAAAGTGCGGCCGAAAACGGATTCAATCCCATCAGCGTGAAAGCTCCCGTAATCATTGCCGACGGTTTGAAAGGTACTGAATACCGCGAAATTCCCATTCATTCCGAAATATGTACGTTTGCCAAAATAGGAAGTGCGATTGCCGATGCCGATGTGATTGTTTCTCTGAATCATTTCAAGGGACACGAGCAAGCCGGTTTCGGAGGTGCTCTGAAAAACATAGGAATGGGTGCGGCCAGCAGAGGCGGAAAGTTAGATTTACATTCTTCATCCAAACCGCGAATCAGTAAAAACGATTGCACCGGATGTGGTCAATGCGTGAAAGATTGTAACTATAAAGCCATCACTTTAAATAAAATCAGCATTTTAGACAAAAAACAGATAGCTGTTATTGATTATGATAAATGCGTAGGATGTGGACAATGTATTGCCGTGTGTCGCTACGACGCTGCGCAACCGGTTTGGAATAACGCATCGGAAATCATGAACAAAAAAATAGCGGAATACACTTGGGCATTACTGAAAGACAAACCTCATTTCCATGTCAATTTCATTATGGATGTATCGCCCGACTGCGATTGTTGGGGCATGAACGATATGCCGCTTGTACCGAACATAGGTATTACAGCCTCTTTCGACCCTGTGGCTCTCGATCACGCATCGGCTGATTTAGTAACTCAGGCTCCTGCGCTTGCAGGTAATGCGATAAATCCACACGGTGAGCATGATTTAACCGGAGAAGATAAATTCCGTCACGCACATCCCAACACCAATTGGATGGTAGGTTTGGAACATGCCGAAAAAATTGGCTTGGGTTGCAAAACGTATGAACTTATAACTGTTTAATGATAAAACAAATAGAATTTTCTCTCCCGGAATATCGTTACGGATTTCATTTAATCACTTCGCGAATTTTATCCCATATCGGAGAATTACCCGAAACCGGCATGCTAAACTTGTTCATCAAACATACCTCTGCCGGATTGACCATCAACGAAAATGCCGATCCAACGGTGTTGGATGATTTCAAAACATTTTTCTCAGACTGGATTCCGGAAAATTATCCCAAATTCGACCATATTTACGAAGGGAAAGATGATATGCCCGCCCACATCAAAGCCTCCGTTGTCGGGCAATCTTTGACGATTCCAATAACCAATGGTCAATTGAATATGGGTATTTGGCAGGGAATTTATCTTTGTGAGTTCAGATATTCAGGCGGTAGAAGGAAAATCGTGGCGACCGTTTATTCGTAGGGTTTGCTACTCAAACCGTGTATGGGGTTTAAGTTCTGGAGGCGATGGCGATGGAGATGCTATTTCAAAGGGTGGAACTTCTTTTAAATCTATCCATTTGTATAATTCCATCAAATAATGTAACAAAACACCAAATTCTACAGGTCCATCATAATCATCGTAACTACCAACGTAAATAATACGTTTTTTTTCCTCATGATATAGTATTACATTACAAGAATGAGCATCAACCCATCCTCTTCCATATTCAGAATCTATATTATCAAAATCTACTTGTTGGTATTTTTTCAATATTGATTCTGATTGACTTTGAGTTAAAACACCCGAATAATATCCTTGCTTTTCAGTATATCTTTCTCCGTAAAAAAATACACGTCTATCGGAATGAATCATCATACTAAAAAGAGGACAAGCACCATAACATCCTTTGGAAATAAAAAGTATTGAATCAAAATGCAACTGTGTTTTTGGCAATAAACGATTATGTTCTCTTAACTCTTGTATTATTTGAAAAAGCGGAATTGTATCCCATTCGTTTACAACTATTCGTTTAATCTCTCTATCTCCTGTTATCTTATTTCTTATTTTCATGATACTGTCATTTTTTTTGATGATGATATTTGCATGAATGAAATTCTGTTCAATACGATAAGGTAAAAAATCGCCCCAATTATCAACAATGGTTGAGTCTGTAATTGACCAAAAACCTTTTCTTTCAGGTTCTATAATAACCATTCGTACTACATGTCCAGATTCTGTATCGAAGAATTCTTTAGGTTCCCACACCCAATCTCCTATTATGTCTAAGTTCCGTATAGCTGCTGCTTGCCGGTAATATCCTGTTACCAAAGCAACTGAAATTAGCAGTAATTGAACTGTACTTACTACTATTAATACACGAAAGTGCTTTTTTAATTTGATTTTCATTGTTTTTCTATATTACCAATCCGTAACCAATAACCCTTTTGCTGCTTTCAGAGAGCAATTTTGATATTTAGAGTATGCTGCTGCCGCTCTTTCACGAATCTTTTCGTTGCTTTCGCTATTGACATATCCTGCGAGAGCATCGTGCAAAGTGTAGGCTTCCGGACACATCAAATTGGTTGTCCAGACCAACGGATTCACATTTGCCGTTTTTAAGTGAGGGCTAAAAAAACGTTTGCTATAACACGCCAATATAATCACATCACGTTTTTTGTTATCCGTATTTGAATAGGTTTCGGAAAGTTGAAAATCCATTAATCCATCATGACCAATGTACGCCAAAAGAGAGGAATTGCCACCAATGCCCAACGTTTTACCATCAAGTTGCAAAGTGTCTTTCCGGTTTCCGGAACTGCTATTTAGAAAATCTTTGGTACACTGCTTGATGTATTGTCCGTCATAAGCATCTGCCACTAAATAATAGTTTTTGGTGGCGTGCTTGAAAACAAGCCGTTCGAGCACAATGCCGTTTTTCCCTCTTGTGGTAAGCAATTTCCAATCTTTGCTTTTTTTGAAAAATGTGCGAATACCGTAACCGCAACCCCAATAAAGATTGGTGTTGTGGTTTTGTCCATCGCCAATTGCTTTCGGCACAGGAACAATACCTTGATATTTGTTGTCGCAAAGGGCTACGAAAATGTGGATAGTCTTTGTTTCGTCTTTATCCGTTTGTGCAAATGTGCTTGTTGTTAATACGAAAGTGATTAAAATGATTAGCGTTTTTTTCATGATGATTTTAATGTTTTATTTATACACAGCACCTTTTAGCCAATTTTCAGCCATTTCCATATCTAATAATTTCCCTATTATCCGGTATTTGGAATCGTTAAGAGGATTAAGTCCTTCGAGCGGTTCAGACATAACTCCTATTTTGGGATAATAATAATTTGCATGGATAAAACGGAGTTTATTTTCCGATTTGAATATAAATCCGACGTGACAATCCAAGCCTACGATATACAATCCATTGCCTTGCTTGTTTAGATAGTCTATCACTTTGCTCATCGGCTGATTACGGAATCGTTGGATATTTGAAGCAATCTTTACTATGACAGGTTCGGAAGCCGATTGTGCCCATTTGACTCTTGGAATTTGGAAACCGGCATCGCTTAAAATCGCAGTAACGAAATAACCACAGGCAATGTTTCCTTGCTTAGGCACTTTGGTTGTTCCGTTGAAATCCCAAGGCGTTCCATACCAATGAAAAAACAGAGAATCGGATATGATTGTTGTCAGATAGGCTTGCGCTTGTTGGACGACATCTTTCTGCTTGGCACTATCGGAAGATGTGTATATTGTTGAAAAATATTGTTGTTTTTCTGTTATCCGTTTCTTCAATCCTTCGTATTCGCTTGTTTTTTGTGAATAGGTATAACATTGCGAGGCGAAAAAAAACAGAACAAAAACAACGGTTTTCATGATGTAACGTTAGTGGCTGACCATTTGTTGTGCTAAGTAGCTGCAAATGGGTTTATTACTTGAAGTTTTTTATTGACCAATAAACCGTGCTGCATATCTTCGGTATAAAGAATTTCGCAATCAGATTCGAGAGCCAAAGCTACAACAAAACTGTCAAAAAGTTGAAAATCGTATTTTTGAATCAGTGTTATTGCCAAATTAATTGTAGAATTTTGCATCGGAGCAATTACGCAGTCGGCAAACAATGCTGCTGCCTCGTTCATCGCTTGAAGTTTGGATATATTTCGCAAACGACGTGTTACATTCAAAAACTCGGTTACTACCTGCGACGGAATGACAGGGGCAAACGACAACAAATCTTCGGAAATACTACGCTTGTCAACATCATTCCCTTCCAAATAAATCAATATATTGGTGTCTAAGGCAAATCGTTTATTCGTCATAATTATTTGCTTCTTCACGGTTAAAACGATAGTTAGTTAAATCTACATTGATATTTTTTGTTATAGCCTTAATCTTTTCTAATCTTTTGGCTCTTAAGGAATTGTCTTTTTTTGTTTTTGCCACAGTTTCAAGTTGCATTTCGGGTGTTTTTTGTAACACTTTAATAACATTTAATGCTTCCAAATTTTGGAAAAACTTAAATGCTAAATTATTATTTACTTGAATCACAACTGTTTCCATAATGAAATAATTTTAAATTATTTGTAACTACAAAGTTACGAGATTCTTTATTTTTTACCAAATTTCTGTATTATATTTTTTTGCAACTTTATCAGCTGGTGTTTTTGGTCGCATTATTTTTCTAATTCGACTTGTCTAATGATATGAATGCCTCCTATGCTATACGCCATATCAATTGAAATTGGTTTTCCTTGCAAATAAAAATTCCCATTATAAAATGGTGTTATTCTATCATCAATTAAGAAAAAATGTTCGTTTCGATTTGTCAAAATATCTGAATTCGTGTCAGTTAGTTCTACAAATTCAATGTATTCTACCAATCCTAATTTATTTAATTCGGGAATTGTTACTTTCTCACCATTTATTTCGCAAGCGTGTTTTTCGCCAAGTCCGGGCATTTCAAACCAAGGCATTGCTTGTCCAACCTGAAATGAAACTTTTGAAGTGTCGCCTGACAAAAGAAAGTGTTTGACTTTAAAAGTTTCAAAATGAGACGGCAATGACTTTTTCGGGAATGGCTCTTCCGCCCTCCAAAAAAACATTACTTTATTTTGCCACTCTGGGTCATTTCGGTCTGTACAAACTAAATTATCAGTCCAATAGTGCATAAAAAGTTGTCCTGTCCGAAGTTGAATAGTTGACTTATCAATCAATTCTCTTTGTTGTTCTGTTAAAGGTCGAATAATTTTAAATCCTACATTATCGCCTGTGGAAATAAATAGGTCGCCTTTTTGTAACTGAACTGTTTTGCTTTCTGTGCTTTGTTCTACTTGTTTTTTTCCAAATAATTTGTCAAATAGTCCCATAATGTATTTTTTAAAAATTCTTTATTTGCTTACTGTCTACTTGTCGCTGTCCGACACTTCTGACTAACGGCAAATATAATCAATAATGTTAAAGTAATATCGGAAAAGTTGTTTGGAAAGTATTTAAAAAAGAAAAGGCTGTCTCACGACAACCACAATCTTCATTTAACCTTAAATCTAATACCATGAAAAACACAGTACAAAAGTAATGGATTTTATGTTATAAAACATAATTTTCGAACATAAATTTCTTCAAAATAACTTTATTTAACAATTGGCGCATTATTTATACTGAATTTTGCACTAAGAGCACTGTTTGTATGTTATTTTAGTTAATTTTACCGTCGATATTTTCTTTATCAACCGAATGAAAAAAGTACTGATAATCTGCGATACATTTCCACCGGCTTTTGCTCCGAGAATGGGATATTTATGTAAATACCTTCCTCTGTATGGGTGGGAACCAGTAATCGTTACGGAATTCCATCAAGAACAAATTTATAATGAGTTGGCAAAAAACAAAGATGCAACTCATGTAAATTATTATCAATCAAAGAATAAATTTATTCAAAAAGTAAGATATACTTTCGTTTTTCTTGCCGACTTTTTTTTCGATTATAAAGATTTTATTATCAAGAAGGTGGCTCAAAAACAAATAAAAAAGCATGATATATCACTTATTCTCTCAAGTGCTTACCGTACTTTCCCCATGAAAGCGGCTTATCAGTTGAGTAAGCGAAATAAGTTGCCAATCGTTATGGATTTGAGGGATATTGTTGAGCAATTCCCTGATAATGAGCATATAAGCAAAAAATTGTCTCGTTTCAAATGGTTAAATGATGCTTTTTCAAACATAATAACTTGGAAAATTTTAAGACAACGGAATAAAACCATTCCGAAATCCGATTATATAACTACGGTATCCGAATTTCATGTAAAAACATTGAAAAAATATAACGACCATGTTGGTTTAATATATAATGGTTATGCTCCGGAATTCTTTTTCCCGAAAATAAAGCAGGCTCAAACATTTAATATTGTATACACGGGAAGAATTATGAGTACGGAATTAGAAGATCCTACATTGTTGTTTGAGGCAATCGGCAACTTATCGAAAAAAGGGCTCCTTACCGATGAATCTTGTAGAATACAATTCTATACGGATGATAAAACAAAAATAATTGTCGAAAAATTAGCGAAGGAATATCAAATAGAAAAATTTATAGATTGTTTTGATAGAGTAAGTTCTTCTTCGATTCCGGATATTTTACACGATGCATCTATCTTATTACTGCTTACAAATAAACACGAAACAGGCTCACGAGGAATTATGACAACCAAATATTTCGAGTATTTAGCAGTAGAAAAGCCTATTTTGTGTATCAGAAACGATGGGGATTGTCTTGAGAAAAGCATCAAAGAAACCCAATCGGGAATTGCTGCCGATAATGTTGAACAAGTAGAAAACATTATTTTGGAAAAATATGCCGAATGGAAACAAAACGGCTATACGCATCAAAAAGTAAACCAACAAATCGCTCAACAATTTTCCAGAAAAGAACAAGCAAAGCAATTTGTTAGTATCTTTGAATCTCTAATTGAAAAATCGAACGAATAATTATGCTTTCTATTTGTATTCCGGTATATAATTATGATGCCTCCGAGCTTGTAAAATCTTTGCATAATGAGGCAAAGGATTTAAATATCGAATACGAAATACTTATTTCGGATGATGCTTCTGCCGAGAATTTTAGAAGAGAAAACAGTTTATTATCAACACTTTCAAATGTTCATTACTTGCAATCCGAAATAAATCTTGGAAGAACCGGAAATCGTAATTTATTATTCAAAACAGCCCGGTATCCTTACATTCTTTTCATGGATTGTGACACAAAAGTTTCTAAAAAAGATTATATCAAAGATTATCTAACATATTGTACTCCGGGAAGTATCTGTTCTGGAGGACATTTATATTTTACCGAAAAACCCAAGGATAAAAAATATTTATTGCATTGGAAAGTCGGTAGCAACAAAGAATCTATCCCTGCAAAAATACGCTCGAAGAATCCCAACAATAGCTTTATGACTTGCAACTTTTTGATTGACAGGGATATATTTGATACAGTAAGGTTTGATGAAAGGCTACAAGGCTACGGAAATGAAGATACTTTATTCGGAATCGAATTAAAGAAAAAAAATATAACAATCAGCCACATTGATAATCCTCTTTATCATTTGGGATTAGAAAGTTCCGAAAGATTTTTATCAAAAATTGAAGAAGGATTGAGAAGTTACCATAAAATCAATGCTTTGTATAACAGCGACCCTGTTTTTATCAATTCTTGTAAAATACTGAGGGTGGAAAAAAAACTAAGAAAATGGCATTTGAATAAGTTGTGCAAGTATTTTTTTATCCCTTCGAGGAAATTGATGTACAAAAATTTAGTCGGCAGAAATCCGAACCTATTCATTTTTGACCTTTACAAATTAGGATATTTATGCTATTGTGCGGATTTCGACCAATCAAAATATCTATAAAAACACTATATTTGTACCTTCATAATTAGCATTTGCCATGAAAACAAATTTATTTATCTTTTTAATTATGGCCGTATTCGGTTTAACAAGTTGTTGTCAGTCAACGGAAAATAATGAAAATACTGAAAATTTAATCGGAAAAAGCAACATAACAATTACCGACGGAATCATGACTCCGGAAGTTTTATACAGCTTTGGTAGAGTTGGCTCTCCTGTATTATCTTCTGACGGCGAAAAAGTCTTGTATGCTGTTACATACGTTGGTATAGAAGAAAATAAAACCAATACGGAGCTTTTTATCATGAGCACGGATGGTTCTGATAACAAGCAAATTACAAAAACACCTAAAAGCGAGGCAAATGCCGTTTGGCTTGAAAACGGAAAAAAAATCGCATTCCTCAAAGCCGATGAAAACGGAAACACGCAGATTTTCATAATGAACGCCGATGGAAATAAGGTCAAACAAATTTCTTCTTTCGAACAAGGAATCGATGGTTTCAAATTTTCTCCGAACGAACAAAAAATAGCATTTGTTGCCGAGATTAAATCCGGAAATCGCACCAGCGACATCTATCCCGATTTGCCCAAAGCAACCGGCCGAATCGTTAACAACCTTATGTATAAACATTGGAACGAATGGGTAGAAACTATCCCGCATATTTTCGTAGCTGATTATAAAAATAATGAGTTGCAAAATATTACAGATATTTTAGAAGGAGAACCTTATGAGGCTCCGATGAAACCTTTTAGTGGAATCGAGCAATTTGACTGGCATCCCGATGGACAAAAAATCGCTTATTCCAGTAAAAAGAAAATCGGAGTTGATTATGCACGTTCTACCAATTCGGATATTTATCTATACGACATCGAAACAAAAACCACCATCAATCTTACGGAAGGCATGATGGGTTATGATACTAATCCCGCGTTTTCGCCCGACGGCCAAAAAATGGCTTGGTTAAGCATGGAAAGAGACGGTTACGAATCCGACAAAAATCGTTTGTTCGTAATAGATTTGCAATCGAATGAAAAAACTTATCTGACAGAAAATTTTGATTACAATGCGGACGATTTTTGCTGGGATTTCAACTCGCAAAATCTATATTTTGTTTCTTGCGTAGAGGCTAAAACACAACTTTTCAGTGTGGATTTATTCAAAAATATCAAGGCATTAACTTCCGGTCAGCACGATTATGTATCGGTTGCTTATTCAAACGGAAAATTATATGCTTTGAGACAATCTTTATCTTCTCCCAGAGAAATATTTTCTGTCGACATTGCTACCAAAGAAGAAAAGCAATTAACAACCGAAAACAAGCATATCCTCGACCAACTCACTATGGGAAAGGTTGAAGAACGTTGGATTAATACAACAGACAACAAAAAAATGTTGACTTGGATTGTTTATCCGCCCAATTTCGATGCCAACAAAAAATATCCGGCCATATTATATTGCCAAGGTGGGCCGCAAAATACCGTCAGTCAATTTTGGTCATATCGTTGGAATCTGCAAATAATGGCAGCCAACGGCTACATCATTGTTGCTCCCAATCGCCGGGGATTACCCGGATTTGGCCAGGAATGGTTGGAACAAATCAGCGGAGACTATGGCGGACAAAATATGAGCGACTATTTTTCTGCTATTGATGCAATGTCTAAAGAACCTTTTATCGACGAAACAAGATTAGGTTGTACGGGTGCCAGCTATGGAGGTTTTTCGGTTTATTGGTTAGCCGGAAATCACAACAATCGTTTCAAGGCATTCTTTTCTCATGCGGGGATATTCAATCTGGAATCGCAATATCTCGAAACCGAAGAAATGTGGTTTGCCGACTGGGATTTAGGCGGGCCGTTTTGGGATAAAAACAATGCAGTCGCGCAAAAATCGTATGCCAATTCACCGCACAGATTTGTGCAAAACTGGAATACTCCGATTATGATTTCGCACGGAGAATTGGATTTCCGGATTTTGGCCTCTCAAGGAATGATGGCATTCAATGCCGCGCAACTTCGTGGAATTCCTTCGCGTATGTTGATTTATCCCAATGAAAACCACTGGATTACGCGGCCGCAAAACGGCATCCTCTTTCAAAGAGAATTTTTCAGGTGGTTTGATGAATGGCTAAAATAAAACTGACAAAAAACATTGATATTATGATTATAGATTCGTTAAAAAACTCAGTTCGTGTTGAGAGTTTGAGCCCTTATTTCAAGCAAGCATTTGATTATTTGAAATCATTAGATTTCTCGAAATTGGAGACAAGGAAAACTGAACTAAATGGAGATGTTTTGTTTGTTATGGTTAATGATACCAATCTGAAAACAAAAGATGCTGCTAAACTAGAAGTTCATAATAAATACATCGACATCCAAATGCCGATTTCTCATGCAGAATCTTTTGGATGGAAAGACCGCGTTCAATGCAAATCTCTCAATGCTCCTTTCAATGAGGAAAAAGACATCGAATTTTACGATGATGTTCCAACGACATATTTTACCCTTCAACCCGGAGAATTTGTCATCTTCTTTCCCGAAGACGGACACGCTCCTTGTGTGGGAGAAGGGACTATTAGAAAAATAATTGTTAAAGTTAAAAATTAAGAGATAATATAATTATGCTCAATCTGATAAAAAACGACAGATGGTTAGAACCATACGAAAACGCGATTGAGGGTCGATATAACTACTGTTTTGAAAAAGAAAAGCAATTGACCCAAAACGGAAAAATTAGTTTAAGTGATTTTGCCTCCGGATATTTATATTTCGGTCTTCACAAAGTAAAAAACGGCTGGGTCTTCAGAGAATGGGCTCCCAATGCCACTTGCCTATATTTAATAGGAACTTTCAATAATTGGCAAGAAACCGAAGAATACAGGCTCCACCGACTGGAAAACGGTGTTTGGGAAATCACTTTACCGGAAGATGCACTACATCATGAAGACTTGTATAAGCTGTTGGTGCATTGGGAAAACGGTTCGGGAGAACGTATTCCGGCTTGGGTGCAAAGAGTGGTTCAAGATGATAAAACTTATATATTCAGCGCACAGGTTTGGAATCCTGAAAAATCTTATCAGTTCAAGAAAAAGAACTTTAAACCCAACACTTCGCCTCTACTCATCTATGAATGTCATATCGGTATGGCAGCGGAAGAAGAAAAAGTAGGTACATATAAAGAGTTCAGGGAGAATGTTTTGCCGCGTATATCGGCCGACGGTTACAATGCGATACAAATTATGGCCATACAGGAGCATCCTTATTATGGCTCGTTTGGTTATCACGTTTCTAATTTTTTTGCTGCATCTTCGCGTTTCGGAACGCCCGAAGAATTAAAAGAATTGATTGATGCCGCCCACGAAATGGGTATTGCCGTCATTATGGATATTGTTCATTCTCATGCAGTTAAAAATGAAACCGAAGGACTTGGGCGATTCGATGGTTCTTTCTCTCAATATTTTCATGCCGAACCGGAAAGACGAAATCACAAAGCTTGGGATTCTCTTTGTTTCGATTATGGCAAAAGCGAAGTGTTGCACTTCCTGCTTTCCAATTGTAAATTTTGGCAAGAAGAATACAAATTCGACGGATTCCGTTTCGATGGTGTAACTTCTATGCTTTATTACAGTCATGGCTTGGAAGAAAGTTTTTCCAATTATGGAGATTATTACAACGGACATCAAGATAGCGATGCGATTGTTTATTTAACATTAGCAAATAAATTAATCCACGAAGTAAACAAACATGCCATTACAATTGCCGAAGAAGTGAGCGGAATGCCCGGTTTGGCTGCCAAAATAGAAGATGGCGGCTATGGTTTTGACTACCGCATGGCAATGAATATTCCTGATTATTGGATTAAAACGTTAAAAGAGAAGAAAGACCAAGAGTGGAGCACTACCGGAATTTGGTGGGAAACAACTAATCGCAGAGCCGATGAAAAAACAATCAGTTATGCGGAAAGTCACGATCAAGCATTGGTAGGAGATAAAACGCTGATATTTTGGCTGATTGATGCAGCCATGTATTGGCACATGCAAAAAGATGACCAAAACATGGTAGTCGACCGCGGAATGGCTTTGCACAAAATGATTCGTTTAATCACGGCATCGACAATCAACGGTGGTTATTTGAATTTTATGGGTAATGAATTCGGACATCCCGAATGGATTGATTTTCCCCGCCAAGGCAATGGATGGTCGTATAAATATGCTCGTCGTCAGTGGAATCTTGCAGATGATAAAAATTTGAAATACGAGTATTTAGGGAAATTTGATAAAGCCATGATTCATTTCATTCGCGACATTAAAAACTTTCAAAATACACCTATAATCAAGTTGTGGGATAATAGTGGAGATCAAATATTAGCTTTTCAACGCAAAGATTTGATTTTTGTATTTAATTTCAATCCTACCCAATCATTTACCGGTTATGGAATCCTAACGCCTAACCCCGGTGAATACGAAGTAGTTTTAAATACGGATAATCCTGCATTTGGCGGTTTTGGATTGATAGATGAATCACAAAATCACTTCACTCAATCCGACCCACTTTACACAAAAGAGAAAAAAGAGTGGCTGAAACTATATCTGCCTGCTCGTTCTGCGATTGTTTTACAAAGAAAGGAAAAATAACTCGCGTTACATTAAATATTATTACTTTTGCAAAGTTTAATAACAAACAAAATTATGCCTTGTAAAATAGCACCTTCACTTTTAGCTGCTGATTTTCTTCATTTGGAAGAAAGTCTGATGATGATAAATCAAAGTGATGCAGATATGTTACATTTGGATATTATGGACGGTGTTTTTGTCCCTAACATCTCTTTCGGATTTCCGGTTTTGGAACAAGCTGCAAAGATTTGCACCAAGCCGTTGGATGCTCACCTGATGATTGTAGAGCCGCAGAAATTTATTCCTGAAGTAAAAAAATTGAGAGCATACATGATGAATGTGCATTATGAGGCTTGCATGCATCTGCACCGCGTTATTTGGGAAATCAAAGAATCGGGAATGAAAGCAGGTGTAACGCTTAATCCCCACACTCCCATAGAATTACTGGAAGATATTATCCAAGATATAGACATGGTTTTATTGATGAGCGTTAATCCCGGATTTGGAGGACAAAAATTCATCAATCATTCCATCGAGAAAGTATCTCGACTGAAAAACATGATTCTCCAGAAAAACCTGAATACATGGATTGAAGTCGATGGAGGCATCAATATGGAAACAGGAAAAGCATTAGTCGATGCCGGAGCAGATATTTTGGTAACAGGCAGCTTTGTTTTTAATGCTGCCAATCCGTTAGAAACGATAAAGAAATTGAAAAATTTATAACTCTAAGATAACGCAGATAACGCGGATTTTCGCAGATAGAAATTTTAAAATCCGTGTAAATCTGCATTATCCGCGTTTCAAGTTTTAATTTTAACCGAAATAAAATGTACAAGACCTTTTTGAGAATGCCTTTCTTGAGGCTGATTCTTCCGTGCGTGGCCGGAATAGTTACATCATATTATATCGATGTTCCGTATTTATATCTGACAACATTTATCTTGGGTTTAGGAGCTTTCGTAAGCTTTTATCTGTTAAAACGACAATTCGCCTACAGGTATTTATCAGGAATAGGAATTAACTGTTTGCTTTTTGCTTTTTTCGGTATGCTAACGCTTTCGTCTTTAGCCAAAACCGAGTGGAATTATCCTCCCCAATCATATCGTTATAAAGTGAAAATCTTGGAAGACCCTGTTCCAAAGGCTCGCTCCAACCGGTGTAACATTCAAATATATTCAATCGAAACAGAAAAAGGAGAGGAAAAAGTCAACAGAAAAGCAATCTTATATTTAGCTCAAGATAGTTTATCCGGTAATTTGATAGCGGGAGATTATCTTTGCGTTAAAACCAAATTCAAGAAACAAGAGCCATCTCCCAATCAACTTCCGCAATATGCCAATTATCAGAAGATTAAAGGGTATGCTTGCTCCGGTTATGCAGCATCGAATAATTGGGAATTAATTACTCTACCACATTCATACATTCCTGATATTCAGTCAAAAGCGTTACATTTTCGACGGCATTTACTCCAACTGTTGGAACAAATCGTTCCCGATAAAAGACAATTCAGTATCGCATCCGGTATATTATTCGGAGATAAAAGTAGTGTGGACAATGATTTGCGAACAGCGTTATCGATAACAGGTGGGGCACATGTATTGGCAGTCAGCGGATTACACGTCGGAATTTTGTATGGTGCACTGCTTTTTCCATTCGGATTTTTTGGAAATTCAAAAAAGAACAAATGCTTGCGACAATTAATTGTTTTACCTGCAATGTGGATTTTTGCATTTATCACAGGACTAACACCTTCGGTCGTTCGCGCAACTACTATGTTGTCTTTTTATGGATTAGCCGAAATTGCAGGAAAAAAAACATTTTCGCTAAATATTGTCAGCGCAACCGCTTTCTTCATGTTATTGTACAATCCCATGTATCTTTTTGACATAGGATTTCAACTGAGTTTTTCAGCTGTAGCTACCATCATTTCAATTAATCCGTTGTTGCAAAAGCTATATTACACAAATAATTATATCATTCGCTATATTTGGAATTCAATAACTATTTCAACAGCCGCTCAAATAGGAACAATGCCATTGACCATTTATTATTTCAACCAGTTTCCGGTTGTGTTTTTGCTGACGAACTTGTTTGTTATTCCTTTGGTTGGGATTTTGTTAACCATGCTCCTTATCTATTTGGTGCTTTCTCATATTGTGATTTTGCCCGAATTCATGACATATCCGCTCAGAGCACTTTTGCAATTATTTATTTCCGGTGTTGAATTGATTACGAAAATACCTTACGCTTGCATTTCTGATTTACAGTTAGACATAAGCGGCTCCATTTCTTTATATTTGGCAAGTTTTTGGCTGATAAAGCTTTTCATCCATAAAAAAATTCTGTTTGCATATCTTCTTTCTCTTCTTGCGCTCTTTCAAGTTATTCACTATCTTTGAGGCCGTTTAGCTCCGACCGCTACGCAGCATGGCTTTTATATTATTCGAAATTCTATAAAATTGTTGTAAAACAGAATTAAATATGATTACAAAAATTATTGATGAAGCTGAAATTCAGAAGGCGAAAAAATACATCGGTTACGTAGAGCAAATCGTAATCGTTACACATATATCACCGGATGGCGATGCAATTGGTTCGTCTTTAGCACTTTATCATTTCTTGTTAGAAATGGATAAGCAGGTCAATGTGATTGTTCCCAATGAATTTCCTGAGTTTTTGAGGTGGATGAAAGGAGCGAACGACATCATTATTCACGAAAAAAATCCGCAAATCGCAGAAGAAACAATAGCCGCAGCAGAACTCATTTTCTGTTTAGATTTCAATGTCCTGAAACGAATAGAAAAATTGGGACCTTTAGTAACACAATCCAAGGCAAAAAAAGTGATGATTGACCATCATTTGTCTCCGGAAATTTTCTGCAATGTAACTATGTCATATCCTCAAATTTCATCTACAAGCGAAATGATTTTCCGTCTCATTTGCCGGATGGGTTTTTTTGAAGACATCAATAAAAAGTGTGCCGAATGTATATATACCGGAATGATGACCGACACAGGTGCATTCACTTATAATTCTAACAATTCGGAAATATACTATATCATCGGAGAATTGATAAAAAAAGGCATCAATAAAGATAAAATCTATGCTTTAGTATATAACACATCCAGCATCGACCGATTGAGATTACAAGGCTACGTTATGTATGAAAAAATGAAGATTTTCCCCGAATATAAAACTTCACTGATAACTCTATCGCAAAAAGAATTGGATAAATTCAACTTCAAAAAAGGTGATACCGAAGGATTTGTAAACATACCGTTGGTTTCTGATGAAATTGTCTTTTCGGCTTTAATTAAGGAAGATAAAGGCTTTGTGAAAATATCGCTCCGCTCGAAAGGAGACTTTCCATGTAATCAATTCGCTACCGAACGTTTCAACGGAGGTGGTCATTTAAACGCTGCAGGAGGTGAATATTTCGGTTCTTTCGACAATGCAATCAAGCATTTTGAAAAAGTATTGCCCGAATATCAAAAACTTCTTTTGAAAAATTAAGGAAATCTCGTCGAACTTAGCGTTTTAAAAAACATTTGTTTGCAAGACTTTAATTAACTTTGTCCCCGCTTAATGTAAATTTTATAACATGAATAAATTATTTCTATTTGTTTCGATATTTTTTGCCGCATCAATGTTTTTTGCATGCAGCAAGACAAAAACTGCTCAAGAGTTACTGAGAGAAGAAAGAAAAGCGATTGACCGATTTATTACTGAAAATGATTTTAAACTAGGTGAGCGTACCGAAATGTATAACAAAAACGTATATTACAGAACCAAAGAAGGATTGTATATCAATGTTATCGACTCGGGAAACGGTACTAAAGCAAGATATGGTAAAGAAGAGGTGATAGTTCGCTATGATAGTGTATTCTATTTTAAAAGCGAGTCTGAAAAAAGGCCCGGCAATACGTGGGCAGGAGATGCCGAAGTTATATTCCGTTATGGGAGGCCTGATTCGTACTCTGTTGAAGGATGGGCAATCGGACTGAGTCTTGTAAGTGATAGAGCAAGAGTGAATTTGATTATACCTTCCGGTCTTCGACAATCTGCTGCGCAAACTTCTTTTGAGCCTATATTTTATGAAAATCTTTATTATCGATTCAAATAAACAAAATATATTATGTCACTGATTAAATCTATCTCCGGAATTCGGGGTACTATAGGTGGAAAAACCGGAGAGGGATTAACTCCTCTTGATATAGTGAAATTTACGGCTGCTTATGCAACTTTAATTCGCTCGAAAAAACAATCTTCTTCCAATAAAATTATTGTAGGCCGTGATGCCCGTTTATCGGGAGAAATGGTAAAAAACTTAGTTATCGGCACATTAACCGGAATGGGATTCGATGTAGTAGATATTGATTTTGCTACAACTCCCACGACCGAAGTTGCTGTTACCATGGAAAAAGCTGCCGGTGGAATCATCCTTACCGCAAGTCATAATCCCAAACAATGGAATGCCCTGAAATTATTGAACGAAAAAGGCGAATTCCTGAATGCAGCCGAAGGAAACGAAATCCTGAAAATAGCTGAAGCTGAAGATTTCAATTTCATTGATGTAGACGGTTTAGGTCATGTAACGACAGACGATTCTTACACGCAAAAACATATCGAACACGTTCTCAATCTGAAATTAGTAGATGTAGAAGCCATACGCAAAGCCAATTTTACAGTTGCTATTGACTGTGTAAATTCAGTTGGAGGCGTTGCCATTCCGGCTTTATTAAATGCTTTGGGCGTTGAAAATATATACGGAATCAATTGCGAACCTACCGGAATTTTCGCTCACAATCCGGAACCACTTCCGGAACATTTAACAGAAATCTCCGAGTTAATGAAAACGGCCAAAGCTGATGTCGGTTTTGTAGTAGACCCCGATGTAGACCGTTTGGCAATCATTTGCGAAGACGGAAGCACGTTCGGAGAAGAATACACATTGGTTTCAATCGCTGATTATATACTTCAATACACGCCGGGCAATACGGTTTCAAACCTGAGTTCTACTCGTGCATTGCGTGATGTAACCCAAAAACACAACGGAAATTACGAGGCTGCTGCCGTAGGAGAAGTAAACGTAGTAGAAAAAATGAAAGCTACAAACGCCATTATCGGTGGAGAAGGAAACGGCGGAATTATCTATCCCGCAAGCCATTACGGCAGAGACGCTTTGGTTGGCATCGCCTTATTCCTGACTCAATTGGCCAAATCGGGTAAAAAAGTAAGCGAATTGCGTGCCTCTTACCCTAATTACTACATGGCTAAACAAAAAGTAGAATTAACACCCGAAACAAATATCGACGCGATACTGTTGGAAGTAAAGAAAAAGTATGCCCAATATCCGATTAATGATATTGACGGTGTGAAAATCGATTTTCCCGACAAATGGGTGCATTTGCGCAAATCCAACACTGAGCCGATTATCCGGATTTACACAGAGGCTCCAACCATGCAAGAGGCAGAAGCATTAGCAGCAGAAATAAAGAAAGTATTACAATAATGGCAAAAGAAATAAAAGAACTGACTCCAAGAAGTGAAAACTACTCTCAATGGTATAACGACTTAGTAATTAAAGCCGATTTAGCGGAAAACTCTGCCGTTCGCGGTTGTATGGTTATCAAACCTTATGGCTACGCTATTTGGGAAAAAATGCAACGCTATTTAGATGATATGTTTAAGGAAACCGGGCACGTGAACGCTTATTTCCCCTTATTCATTCCCAAATCATTTTTGAGCAAAGAGGCCGACCATGTGGAAGGTTTTGCCAAAGAATGTGCCGTTGTAACGCACTACCGCTTGAAAAATGATCCCAACGGAAAAGGTGTTGTTGTCGATCCGGAAGCCAAATTAGAAGAAGAATTAATTGTACGCCCTACTTCCGAAACGATTATCTGGAGTACTTATCGCAACTGGATTCAATCTTACCGCGACTTGCCGATTCTTTGCAATCAATGGGCCAATGTGGTTCGTTGGGAAATGCGTACACGCTTATTCCTGCGCACAGCAGAATTCCTTTGGCAAGAGGGACATACCGCCCACGCAACAAAAGAAGAAGCACAAGAAGAAGCAATCCGCATGTTGAATCTTTATGTCAATTTTGCCGAAAATTACTTATCAATACCGGTCATCAAAGGCGATAAGACGGAAAGCGAAAAATTTCCCGGAGCTTTGAATACCTATACATTTGAGGCTATGATGCAAGACGGAAAGGCATTACAGGCAGGAACTTCGCACTTTTTGGGTCAAAATTTCGCAAAAGCTTTTGATGTAACTTTTGTAAATCAAGAAAACAAACAGGAGTATGTTTGGGCTACTTCATGGGGGGTTACAACGCGCCTTATCGGAGCATTAATTATGACACATTCAGATGATAACGGATTGGTATTGCCCCCAAAAATAGCGCCATATCAGGTTGTTATCGTTCCTATCTATAAAAACGAAGAACAATTATCGCAAATTAACGAAAAAGTTGAAGAAATTGTTTGCAAGTTGAAAAGAATGGGTGTCAGCGTTAAATACGACAATGCCGAAAATAAAAAACCTGGTTGGAAATTTGCCGAATATGAACTCAAAGGTGTTCCCGTTCGTTTGGCGATGGGTGGCCGTGATTTGGATAACAATACCATAGAAGTTGCTCGTAGAGATACCCTCACCAAAGAAACCGTAAGTTGTGATAACATCGAAATATATATTACCAACTTGTTGGATGAAATACAAAACAACATCTATCAGAAAGCATTCAAGTTGCGCGAATCGAAAACAATTTGTGTAGATTCTTACGAAGAATTCAAAGAAAAAATCGAAGAAGGCGGCTTTATTTATGCGCATTGGGACGGCACTTCCGAAACAGAAGAAAAAATCAAGGAAGATACAAAAGCAACTATACGGTGTATTCCATTGGAAGGAGATAAAACACCGGGTAAATGTATGGTTACAGGCAAAACGTCTGCTCAACGAGTTTTATTTGCCAGATCGTATTGAAGTTTCAAAAGAACAATGAATCTCAAGGGTTTCTGTTATTTACTTTGCATCTTAACTTTAGCTGCATGCAACAGCAAAGAAACTCCTATTAATCGTGAGGCTTTAGTAACACGCAATAACCCGAAAGTTACGTCGATTGATTCTCTTTCTTCGTTATCTGTCGGCAATGGAGAATTTGCTGTAACAGTTGATTTTACAGGATTGCAAACTTTTCCGGAAATATATGAAACCGGTATTCCGTTGGGAACACAATCACAATGGGGTTGGCACAGTTTTCCCAACGTAAATAATTACAAACATGAGGAAACCTTAATCGAATATGACTTTGGACGAAGACGTATGGAGCCGTATTCCGTGCAGATTGAAAAAGGAACTCAGCGACAAAAAGATGCAGTGCATTACTTTCGTGCTAATCCGCACCGTTTGCATCTGGGTATCGTCGGATTAGAATTAGATAAAAGTATACAACCACAGGATATAAAAAATATCAATCAGGAATTGGATATGTGGAATGGAGTTATTCGAAGTTATTTCTCGCTTGACAACAAAAAATACGAAATCAACACAACTTGTCATCCGGATAAAGATATGATTAGCGCACACATATCTTCAGAATTGAATCCGGCTGTTAAATTTCATTTTGCTTATCCTACGGGAGAGTTTGTAGATTATGGATGCGATTGGACAAAAAATGAACTTCACACCACAACTATTATCAGCCAAAATGAACAATCGGCAACATTGAAACGCAAAATAGACGAAACCATTTATTATGTAACAATCGATTGGGAAGGCAATGCTACTTTAACTGAAAAAGAAAAGAATTACTTCGTTTTATCATCGACAGATAATGAATTATCTTTCAGTTGTTCATTTAATTTCGAGCCAATAACAGCATCACAACCCACATTTATAGAAACATTAAAAACCGCCTCATCTCATTGGAATTCTTTTTGGGAAACAGGTGCGGCTGTTGATTTTTCCGATTGCAAAGATGAACGTGCCAAAGAACTTGAACGCAGGGTGGTGTTATCGCAATACTTATTAGCCATTCAGTGTGCAGGTTCGACTCCTCCGCAAGAAACAGGATTAACATACAATTCTTGGTTCGGTAAATTTCATTTGGAAATGATTTGGTGGCATCAGGCGCAATTTGCTTTGTGGGGACGGCCGGAACTTTTAGAGCGTACACTTTCTTGGTATCACAAAGCTTATCCTGTGGCCAAAGAAATCGCTGAACGCCAAGGGTATGATGGTATTCGTTGGATGAAAATGACAGACCCTTCCGGCTCGGAATCTCCTTCGATTATTGGCTCTTTTCTTATTTGGCAGCAGCCTCATATCATATATCTAGCCGAATTAATCTACCGGACAAACCTTTCGCAAGAAACGATAGATAAGTATTACGACCTGATTCAGGCTACTGCCGATTTTATGTATTCATTTGCAGTTTATGACGAAACAAACGATCGCTATATTTTGAAAGGAATAATTCCGGCACAAGAAACTCTTAAACCCGTAGAAACAATAAATCCTCCATTTGAACTGTCTTACTGGCATTACGCAATGACTTTGGCTCAACAATGGAGAGAGCGAGCCGGAGAATCTCGCAAGCCTGAATGGGATGCACTCATAGAAAAATTATCTCCGTTGGCCGAAAAAGACGGACTTTATTTAGCCGCAGAATCTGCTCCCGACACTTACCAAAATATTTTGTATCACTCAGACCACATGGCCATGTTAGGTGCTTACGGAATATTGCCAAACTCCAAACTTTTCAACGAAGAAACAATGAGAAATACGCTCAACTGGGTTTGGAACAATTGGAATTGGGACCACACTTGGGGATGGGATTATCCGATGACTGCCATGAATGCGGCTCGCTTGGGAGAACCCGAAAAAGCCGTCAACGCCTTGTTAATGGACAAAAGAACAAATACTTATCTACCCAACGGACACAATTATCAAGACGAGCGATTGCGCATTTATCTTCCCGGCAACGGTGGATTATTAACCGCCATTGCCATGATGTGTGCCGGCTGGGATGGATGTAAAACCCCTAATCCCGGTTTTCCCAAAGATGGCAATTGGAATGTGAAATGGGAAGGATTATCTCAGATGCCGTAAATATAATCTTTGAATTTTAACGTAATATGAATACTATTTTTATTGTACTTCCGATTCTAACATTATTGATGTTCCATTTGGGAATGGAATTGCGACTCAACGATTTTTTATTGTTTATAAAACGTCCTAAACCCATTATAATAGGTCTTGCGGGGCAATTTATTCTTTTGCCGCTGTTGGCTTTTCTTTGGGGATGGGCT
The DNA here is from genome assembly GCA_031253625.1 of Dysgonamonadaceae bacterium. Taxonomy (GTDB): domain Bacteria; phylum Bacteroidota; class Bacteroidia; order Bacteroidales; family Azobacteroidaceae; genus JAIRVZ01. The sequence goes on along the minus strand of JAIRVZ010000133.1, from coordinate 18,172 downwards.
TTCAATTTGGAAGGCGTGTTTTTTATCGGTTTAATTTTGATAGCCTGTTCTCCGAGCGGCAGTTCTTCGAATATTTTTTCGATGTTTGCCAAAGGAGATATTGCACTTGCTGTAAGTTTAACCGCATTGAGTAGTATTCTAACCCTTTTTACAACTCCGGTTATTATGTCACTCGCCATGCAATTTGTCGGTGTACATACATTTTTTATTCGTTTAGCGGTCGGAGCATTGATGATTCAAAATATCGTATTGATGCTATTACCAATGGCTTTGGGATTATTACTTAAATATAAAAAGCCCGATATAGCAGCAAAAGTCAGTAAAGCTTTAGGTAAATTTGCTTTTCCTGCGTTACTCATTCTTATTACCGTGTTTTTTATTCAGCATTATGATACGATATTCCAATATATCGGAAAATTGGGAATTTGTATTACATTGCTCATCCTTTCTGCATTATTCTGTGCATGGTTGTTATCGTTAATTACCAAATTGAAAGAAAAAGAAAAAAGAACCATTATCATTGAGGTTGGAATACAAAATGCTGCTCAAGCAATCGCCATAGCCGCAAGTCCCTTTATTTTCAACAATGAAGTTATCGCCATTCCGGCTATTATCTACGCATTGTTAATGAATATTATTCTTTTACCGTATATAAAAATAATGAGTAAAAGATAGCTGTAAGTGCTAAGTTATAAGTATTAAGTTATGAGCAAGCTGAAATATTACATTAAAAGTTTAAGATTGCGTACATTGCCGCTTTCAATATCTGGAATATTGGCAGGAAGTTTCCTTGCTTACAGTTCGGGTCATTTTAACATCGGTATTTTTGTCTTAGCCATGTTTACTACCGTATTTCTGCAAATACTCTCCAATGTATCAAACGAATATGGCGATGCACAAAACGGAGCGGATAATGCCGGACGTGTGGGGCCGATACGTTCATTGCAGTCGGGTGTCTTATCTTTGAAAGATTTTAGAAAGATGATAATTTTATTCGTATCACTTTCGATGATTTCCGGTGCGCTTTTGGTTTGGTTTTCGTTTGACACGTTTTTTTGTTTGGAAGGATTGATTATGCTGTTTTTGGGAGCATTAGCAATCGTTGCCGCTATCAAATACACAGTAGGCGAAAATAATTATGGCTATAAAGGATTAGGAGATATTGCGGTATTTATATTTTTCGGATTGGCAAGTACCGCAGGAGTATATTTTTTAGCAACACACTCTATAGAATTGGCAATTTTTCTCCCTGCTTCCGGCATCGGCTTGTTAAGCGTAGGAGTGCTCAATGTCAATAACATACGTGACCGGCAAAATGATAAAGCAAGCGGCAAAAACACTTTGGTCGTAAAAATAGGAGAAAAGAAAGCGAAACTTTATCATTTCAGTCTTGTAGTAGTAGCTTGGCTTTGTTTTATTTGCTATTCCATATTTCATGCCAACAATCTGTGGAATTGGATGTATTTGCTAATACTTCCATTATTTGTGACGCACTTATTAGCAATATTTCGTTTTTCAGGACACAAGCTTGATGTTCAATTGCGTAACCTTTCGCTCATGACACTTTTATTATCTATCCTTTTCGGAATTTCGCAAATTATTTAACTCCTGTATAAATACTCGCGATACCAAAAGTTAGTTTTTTGCAAACGACATCATGAAAACCACATTCCTGCATAATTTGAAGGAAGTTGTTTCCTTGAGGAAATTTCGACACAGAATCGGGCAGATACTGATAAGCTTGTTTATTTTTAGAAATTAATCCTCCGATTGTCGGCAAAATATATTTGAAATAAAAAGAATAAAGCTGTTTCATTGGAAAAGAACTCGGCATCGAAAATTCAAGTATAACTACTTTACCGCCCTTTTTCAGTACTCGGTTCATCTCTTTTAATCCTTTGTCGAGATGTTCAAAATTGCGAACGCCAAACGCCACAGTGACAGCATCAAAAGTTTCTTCTTCAAAACAAATATTTTCACTATCACCTTGTTGCAAATGAATTTTCTCTTGCATTCCCAATGCTGCTATTTTTTTGTTACCAACATCCAGCATATTGTCTGAAATATCGATACCAACTATTTTAGGGATTCCGTTTTTGCAGGCCATTATAGCGAAATCGCCTGTTCCGCAAGCCACATCAAGCAGCTTTTTTACCTTTTCTTTGTTTAGTTGCTTGATAGCTTTTTTGCGCCATATTTTATCAATATTCAAAGATAAAAGGTGATTCAATTTATCATAAGTAGGGGCAATATCGTCGAATAATTCTCTGACTTTTTCTTTCTCAGCCATATAATAACTTAATTTGCTTATTTCCTATTAATTCGGGTGCGTAAAGATACAAACTTTTATTTTTCAAAAACATATAACTTGTTGAGGTGAAATAATAAATTGAGGTACTGAATAAAAACCTTATTTTTAAAAGAAACCTTAGTAGCTTAGCAGAATACATCTCCCCCCTCCCTTATTCCCTTATTTTCCTGATAAAGTCTGTTGATAAAATTTCATGAATTTATTGTATTTCTCTGAAAATGTTTGCTTTTTATGATGTTCAGCTTGATTTAGAATGTAATTACATACTTTATCTATATCTCTTTTCGAAACTGAAAACGCTGAACACGATGTTTGCCAATAAAATTTGCTTTTACACAACTTGTTCGTATTAATAAATATTTCGGATGCTTTAGCAATCAAATCGGCTAACTCTTTTTCACTTGTGGCAGGGGTACGTGAAACTAAGAAATGAATATGCTCAGGATTAGCGTATATGGCGTACAACTTACATTTATGATTGTTTACAATGCCTGTGATATATTTTTCAATACGTTCACGGTGAATTTCGGTAATAGCAGGGAATCTATCCTGTGTTGTAAAAACAAAATGTGTGTAAAGGTTATTGTATAGGACTTCCATTGTTTATTGAATAATTGGTTAAAACAAACACAAACGTACAAAAAATAAGGGAATAAGGGTAAGGAATTCGTGAAAATATTCTGGCTACTAAGGTTTCTTTTAAAAATAAGGTTTTTATTCAGTACCTCAAATTATTATTTTACCCTTGTTGAAGGTATTTTGAAATTCAATGACAAAGAACAAATGCTATTGAAGATTTTTTACAAAAAATATATTTTTGTGTATATTTGCGAGTTGTGTGCAATTTGCGGACAGTGCGGCGAAAATGAGCAAGTAAGACAAATATGAAAAGGAAATAACAAAAATAATGGAAAATCTGGGAGAACATTTGGTAGGGCAATATTTGAGAGCAGTGAAAAATTGTGATTTTGTAGAGTATAATCTACAAACTAAATTTGTTCAAGGAGAAATTGATGTAGTCGGAATAAATTCTGCGAAAAAGCAGATTTATATTTGCGAAGTGGCGACGCATTTGGAAACGGGACTTCAATACGTGAAAAATAGAAGACCTAATAATGTAGAAAGGTTTCAATCGAAATTTACCAAGAATATTGAATATGCGAAACGAAACTTTCAAGAATATGAATGTCATTATATGTTATGGAGCCCGATTATTAGAATTCCGAAGAAAGAAGACACAAAAAACAATCAAGAGCAAGACTTACGAGAAATAAAAGTGTTCTTGAAAGAAAAATTCGATGTAGAGTTGGAACTTGTTTACAATCAAAAATACTTGAATTGCATTGCAGAGTTAAGAAAAGTAGCAAGAGAAACAACGCAAGAAATGAGTTCACCAATAATGAGATTTTTACAAATTGAAGAAAAATTGAAAATTCATTGTAAAAAGATAAGTATATGAAAGAAAAAACTGCACACAACGAGCGTGCTTGTTGTGCAACAAGCACAAGCGGAATTCTATGTTTCCTTCCAAATAAAAACTGTTAACAAAGCGAAGAATAGAAAATTATGCTCTATTTTCTTTACGATAATACTTTTGAAGGCCTGCTAACTTCTGTTTTCGATGCCTTTTTCCGCAAGCAATTTCCTGAAAAAATTGTTGCGGAAGGAACTCAATTGCCTTTGTTTACTGAAACTTTCAAGGTAATAACCGATACGGAAAAAGCAGAGCGGGTATTGACCGGATTGCAAAAGAAACTTTCTAAATCGGCCACGCAAATGTTGTTTGTCTGCTTTTTGTCGGAAATGGAAGAAGTCCCGACTTTGATTTTCAACTACATACGAAAAGCGTTGCTTTCGGAAAAAAGCATTGAATTGAATTTTGCCGACGATGATGTGCTGAAACTCTCTAAAGTTTATAAAAAAGTGCAATGGGAGGCTGAACACATGCGGCAGTTTGTTCGTTTTCAGAAAACGGCCGATGGTGTGTTTTTTGCTATTTTCGAACCGATGTACAATGTTTTACCTTTGGCTTCCGAATATTTTGAGGAACGCTTTGCCGATCAGCAATGGATTGTATATGACATCAAGCGTGGATATGGCTTATATTATGATTTGGAAAAAACAGAAATTGTCAGGTTTGAAAATCTGCAAGTTTCCCATAAAACCGGACAATTATCTCCCGATAAATTAGATGAATACGAACTGGCATTTCAACAACTTTGGAAAGATTATTTCAAATCGGTAACCATCAAAGAGCGGATTAATCCTAAATTGCATCGTCAACATCTTCCCAAGCGTTTTTGGAAATACCTGACAGAGAAAAGCTGATAATTCAATAGATTACCTGTTTAGCCAGCTTTCGGGGTTTAGCTTGACTTTTTCTTTCCACAATTCGAAGTGTAGAATCGTAGTGTTTCCATCTTCACGGTCGGTGAAAATTTTCCCTAAAGCCTGTCCGGTACTTACTTTTTGGTTGGCTTTGACGTATACTTCTGATAGATTGCAGTAAACCGTCAAATAATTTCCATGGCGAACAATTACCGAATTGTTGTATCCCGGAACCTTAAATACCTTGGAAACTTCGCCTCCAAAAACGCTTTTAGCCTCATTGTCGGCCGTTGTTTGAATATCAATGCCGTTGCTGTTGAGAGTTACATTTCGGAGCCCTTCCGGTCTTTGCATTCCAAAATGGCCGGTTATTTTGTATGAACCTTTTAACGGAAATGGTAATCTTCCTTTATTATTTTCGAAATTAGTTGAAAGTTGGCGTTCTTCTTTGGTCATTGCATAACCACCTTCCGATGCTGCTTTCCGTTCATTTTGAGTTGCATTCGCTTTTCTTGCTCTTTCAGCCTCTCGATTTGCTCTTTCAATTTCTTCTGCGATCGCTTTTTCGATTTGCCGGTTTAGTTCTGCTGCTTGTTTTTTCTTTTTATCTATTTCTTTTTGCAGGTCTTTTTCCTTTGCTGTTAACGTTTTAACTTCGCCTTGTTTTTGAGTTTCTTCTTTTTTAAGATTATTTTCTTCTTTTACTTTCTGCTGAGCAAGAGCGAGTTTACTGTTTTTTCTTTCTGCTAACTTTTGATTTTGGATTTTCAATTCGGATTGTTTTGTCGAAATTTCGGTGCCTTGTCTTTTTTGCCAGTCAGCATATTCTTTCAGATAGCGCACCCGGTTGTAAGATTGGGAGAAATCATTTCCTGCCAAAACAAATAACATCTTGTCTTGTTCGTTTTTGAGGCGCGACATGTGTTGTAACGATTTGGCATAATTAATTTTCTTATTTCCTAATTCGATTTCTAATACCTGTATTTCTCTTTCGATAGATTTGATGTCTTCGTCTATGCTTTCAATTTCGTGATTCAGAACCGTTATGACTTTTTTTCTCGATTCGATTTGTTGCGACAAAAGAGTCAATCTACTGAGGACATTTTTTTTAGACTTTGAAGTTTCTTTCAATATATTTGTCGTAACTTCAATTTCTGCCAATGCTTTCTTTTTCTGAGACTCCAAATTTTTTATTTGGGAGTTCTGAGCGTTTGTAGCAAATGCGATAATCAATAATATAGAAATACACTTAAGTTTCATTATATCATACTGTTAATAAGAGCCAAAGCCTGATCCAATGTGATGCGATTATAATTTTTTGGAATATTAAAATCGATTTCCACTTCGGTATTCAAATCTATTTTCGTAAAAGCAAAATTCAAGGAAAGTTTGTTGCTTGAACTCTTTATATCCATTCCCATTTGCATAGGAAACGACCTGTTTCCCAGTGGAGAAAAATTATTGTACGACCAATTTATTGTGGTTTTTCCACTGTTTCCTGTTATTTGAGAATTTCTTATATGGTCGGTATAATCGACTGTAAAAGTATAGTTCAAGTATTTGTCTTTTGCAATAATAAGTGCCTGTTCTTTTTCCTGATTGATGGTAAATAAGCGAAAATCTTCCGGTGTGATGGCAGGTTTTCCGGCCAAAAACATTTGATTGGTAAATAGTGCCTGTAAATTATTCAAATCAAAATCAAACGAAGAAGTCTGCTTAATATCCTGTATTGATTCGGAAACAAATCGTTTGTTCATACGGTCGATAAGCACCAAACTGTCTTTTGAAACCGTAAATCTCAACACTTCACCCACCAATAAAGGCACTTGCAGAGACAATTGTAATTTTTTGTCTTTGATTATCTTTAAATATCCGGTTGCACCAACGTTGATTTTTCCCATTGGCAAAGAAGTTTTAAATTTTCCCGAAAAAGTTTGATATTCAAGTGAATTGTTTACTACAAGAGAAAAAAGTTCCTTGGCCTCGTATGATTTCATGTTACCTTTAGTCTCTTTCGTAGTTTTACAACTTGTTATCAGAAATAACGAGCAAACCAATAAGACGGAATATATTTTAATTTTCGTTAGGTGCTTCATAATAAGTTTCATCTGCGATTTTACGTTTCACAATCTCTGTATCTTTACCTAATTCCAATGCTTTTTTCCATTGTTCTACAGCTTTTTCCACATTTCCTGTTTTGTACAGAATGTCGCCATAATGGTCGATAATCTCTTCGCTGCTGTCTCCTCCGTTTGAAATGGCACTTTCGATATAGAATTTTGCCAAAGAATAATTTTCCTGCACAAAGAAAATCCATGCGTAAGTATCTATGAAAGTGCTATTATTGGGTTGCATATTCACGCATGCACGACTCATTCGCTCTGCTTTGCCGAGGTCTTTTTTATCGAGAGCAAGATAATATGCGTAATTATTCAATACACTAATATTTTTATCGTTGTACTCCAATGCTTTTTCATAATTTTGGTGCGAAAGTTCTTTGTCTTTCATTTGGTGGTAAATATCTCCGATTTGCCCGTAGAAATCAGAAAGTAAACGCACATCATCAGGTTCAATGTATTGAACGCCATCCTGAAAACTTTTCAATGCTTTCGGATAATCCTTGATTTGATAATAAGCGATGCCCGAATAAAAATAAAATTGAGGAGCATCGGGAAAATGTATCAAAGCTGCATTGCATATTTCTATCGCATTTTCGGGATTTTCTTCCATAAAAGAGATACGAAGTAACTGTTCCCATGCCGCAATATTTTCGGGAGAAGACTCGGTTACGATTTGAAACTGAAATTTGGCATCATCTATTTTTTCTTGAGCCAGCAAGAATGTGCCATACATCAAGTTAAGTTCTGTTTCTTGCGGGTGTTGGTTCATCAAAGTCTCGATCAACGCATTTGCATTTTCAATTTCTTTTTTGTTTTTATGTAGATTTTGGATATATCTGCCCAAAATTGTCAGTTTGGTTTCTATGTCTAACTTGGAGTTTTTTAATGCCGTATCGATTTCTTTTTCAGCCAAAGCCTGCTCTCCGGTTAGTTCATAATAATTGGCCATAGATACGATGTAATACGGATCTTCCGGGTCTATCGAGAATGCTTTTTGATAGGCTTTATAAGCTTTTTCATTTTCTCCTTTTTCGAGATATAAATCTCCGATTAAGATTTGATATCGAGTTTCGTAAGGATATTTTGCGGCTAATTTTTCTAATTCGTTGAAAGCGTTAGTATCTTGTTCAATCATCGTATACAAGCGAAATTTCTGAATAGAAATGGATTCGTTAATACCCGAATTATCTTCTACACGATCTAATTCCGTAATCGCTTTATCTATCTGTTTTTGACGTACATACAAATCGCTCAGGAAATAATTAAACTCCGGTTTATCGGGATGTTGATTTCGCAATTGTTCGTAAATTTCGATAGCCTGCTCATTTAATCCCATTTCGCGAGACAGATTGGCCAATGCGCTTTGGTAATCGTATCTATTGCCTCCATGTTGAACGGCCTTTGTCAGAGCATCTAATGCTAACTTCTTATTGTGCAGAAAATTGTAGAAGAAAGACAGTTCATAATGTGTTGCAGCAGATGTAGAATCAATAGATAAACAATATTGAAATGTGTTGAAGGCATCCGAATACTTTCCGGTTTGCTTTAACTTTAACGCTTCGAGAAAGAAATAATCGAACCTCCGTTTTTCTTTTTCGGAAAGCACTTGTTTTGAATGATTTTGATTATCAACAATTTCGCCTCTCATTGCATTTGAATGAAAGCAAAAAACGATACACAATAAAAAAAATGAAAATCTCATTCTTAATTCATAATTTATAATTCATAATTAATTTTTCCCTGTGTGTCCGAATCCACCTGCTCCCCGATCGGTATTCTCTAATGTATCTGTTTCTTCCCATTCCACACGGGCATGCGCAGCTATGACCATTTGACAAATTCTTTCACCATCGTTAATATCAAACGGAATGTCGGAAAGATTTACCAAAATGACTTTTATTTCGCCCCGGTAATCGGCATCGATGGTTCCGGGAGTATTGACTATCGATATACCATGTTTGAAAGCTAATCCGCTTCTGGGGCGGATTTGAGCTTCGAATCCTACAGGAAGTTCGATAAAAATACCGGTAGGGATTAATTTGCGTTCTAAAGGATTGAGCGTAACCGGAGCATCCAAATTGGCACGCAAATCCATCCCCGCAGAATAAGGAGTTGCATATTCCGGTAAATTGTGTTTCGATTGATTGACTATTTTAACCTTCATTTTTTTGTATTTTCTTGTTTTCAAACGATTGAATACAAAAATATGAACTTTTTTTCAAAAAACAAATGTCCTATTATTACTTACGTTTCAAATTTTGTATTTCTTCTTCCAAATCTTTGATTCGCCTTTCGTAAAGTTCAATTAATTTTTCTGATACAATATTGAAAGTGCTATTGTTAAAATTCCCAATGTTACCACTATTTTCGTTTGTGTAAAATATAGTTTTTTCATCCGAGAAAAAATAAGCAACAGGAACTTTAAAATATTCTGCCATTTTTTGTAAAATATCGGTATCGGGTTTAGTAACTCCTGATTCATAATTAGATATTGACGATTGTGAAATGTTCAAATCTATAGCCAGCTGTTCTTGCGAAAGTCCCATCTGCTTACGAAGTTCCGACAATTTTTTACCAAAAGTTTCCATAATATTCTTTTTAAAAATTATTATCTCAATATTAATATTAAATTTTCGGTAAAGATATACAAAATATTTTATCTTTTTATAGGTAGATATTTTATTTTGTTTTATTTCAGCAATTTACATGAATATATCCTTTATTAAATATTTGGTAAAAATATCGAAAATCTGGTTGTTAGGGAAAGATAAAAATATAAAATTTGTAACCATAAAATAAAAGTAATAAATAAGTGAAGTAAAGACAAGACATTAAAGTGTAATAAATCATTGAAGCAATGGACGAATTAATTATCCCACCAACACAATTAACACTTGTAGTAACAAATAAATGCACAGCAGCATGCCAAAATTGCTGTTTTCAATGTAATCCTCAAAATAAAGACAGATTGACTTTAACGGAAATGAAACAATATATAACTCAATCTGTTGAAGCATATAGTAGTATCAAACTTTTGATTATTTCGGGAGGAGAATGTTTTACATTGGGAAAAGATTTAGATCGGGTTATTAAATTTGCTACTGATAAAGGACTTAGTACAAGAGTTGTAACTAATGGATATTGGGCTAAGTCTCCGGAGAAAGCATATCAAAGAGTTAAAAGTTTAGTTGAGGCGGGACTTACTGAAATTAATTTCAGTACAGGAGATGAACATCTAATTTGGGTACCTTATGACAATATTGTATATGCAGTTACTTCTTCTTTAGAATTGGATCTTACAACAGTTGTGAATGTTGAAGTTTCCAAATTATCTCATTTTACACCTAATCAATTAAAAACAGATAGTAGACTGGAAAAATATCAACATCTTTTAGGTAAAAAATTATTTATATTTGGCGGGTTATGGATGCCTTTTCTTAAATCTACAGAAACACAATTAAACACATTAGAAAACGAAAAGAGGGACACTCTTTCAATTACTATACAAAAAAAGGAAAATAGATGTTCCTCTTTATTTAATACAATTTCTATTGACCCTAACCATCAAGTAAATGTTTGTTGTGGATTAACCATACAATACAATTCCTATCTTCGATTAGGTTCTGCTCAAAAATATCCTTTAAAATATTTATATGAATATCAATTCCAAGACTTTTTGAAAATTTGGTTATTCGCAGAGGGTCCAAGAAAGATTCTAAATTTTTGTAGAAATAAGAGGGAAATGCCTCCAATTGATACATCAAAGTGGCATCTTTGCCAAATTTGTTTAGAGATTTTTCGTGATGAACAGAATATTTTAACTCTGCGACAAAATTATAGTGAGATTTTTTCAAATGTTATGTTAAGGTATTCTTTACTTAGAGAAAAGTATTTCAAAAATTATAAATTAAAAAGCAATGAAAACGAGTAAAAAATTAAATCAAATTGTTTCGGGAGTTCTTTCCACAAGTATTTTAACTGCCTCTTGTACACAATATTCTCTCATAGATGATAGAATATATGATAACAAAGTAACAGGTAATTTGGATTTAGGAGAAATTGCTATCCCAATTTCATTAGAACTTAAGCCAGAAGATATTCAATACATAAAGGCCATTCAGCGTATAACCATTGATATATTGAATTCTCCTAAAAAAGCGAAAGCATTTAATGAAAACCCAAAATCAGTATTAAAAAATTATGGTTATAATGGCGATATTAATCTTGATGATAATTTATTAAGAATAACAATGGCGTTAGCAGATGAAGATATTCATAATGCTATTAAAAATCAGGATTTCAAAACTTATGTTAAACTTTGCAAAGAAAAAGGTATAATTTCTTCAACAAAAGGTATATTTGCAGACGAATTTTATCAAGAACAACTTCGCAAAGTTCTTAAAGATAATGATATAACAAAACTGAAAGATCAATTAGGACTCAGAAGTACTGTTTCAGGTGATATTGAGATTGATGGTGACGAGGTTGTTTCATTAGTTTTGGTCTTCTTTTTAGTTATAGTTGCTGGTATGGCCATAGTTGTAGCGGTGTGGGCAATTGCAGCATTTTCAACAAAGACTAAGGGTGTAAATGGAAATGAGGCTCTCATAATTGATGATTTAGGCGTTAAGGATTTATATGACTTAAAGTTATATACTTTAGAAGGAGATGCGAAAGATAGCTACATTGTAGTAGACGAGTATACAGAAGAAATTGTAGATAATACAATCTCTATTATAAAGGAAATGGACCCTGATTATTTTACAAAAAATTCTGAAATAGAAACAAGAAACCTTGTAAAGATAAATGCGATAAATAGTTTGTATCAATTTTCTGAAGAATAAATTATGAACACAACAAAAATTAATGTAAAATGGGGAACTCCCGTTAAGTTTATCACTTTAATTGTGTGTGCAATCGTTATTGCAGCCGAGTATTATCTAATTACTTCATTACTTTTATCTTTCGATTGGAGTGTTCTAATTGCTTCTTGTATAATGCCTTTGATTTTTTTGTATTTTCTATTGGAATCGCCTAAATTTTTGGAAGTAAATAAAACAGATATTATTGTGCATAAATGGAAAGGGAAATTGACAATCAATTATGAGCAGATTTCCAAAATTGAGCCCTATAAACCTGATTATACAGATATAAGGCGCATTGGTAGCGGTGGAGTCTTCGGATTTATCGGAAAATTCTCAAATTCCACTATCGGCAACTATCAATCATACGTGGGTGACAATAAACAGGCATTCTTGATTGAAACAAAAGAAGGTAAGAAATATGTATTGAGTTGTGAAAATCGAGATTTAGTAATAAATATGATCAAAAAACAGATGCAATTATGATCTTTCATTGTTCTTGGGATAGTACGGCTATTATTATTACCATAATTTATTGCATTATCTTGTTAGTTGTTATTGTCGGAGTTTTTAGAACGATAATGCTTTTCAGGAAACAGAAAAGGACTTTCCTCGTTTGGGTCAATATAGTTCCAATTCCATTATTGTTGGGTATATTATTTATTCCTGCACTATTTACTCCATTAAATGTTTCTGTAGAAAATGAATCCATCCGTATTAATAGAATCTATAGAGATATTGTCATCCCCATAGAAGATATAGAGGAAATTAGGGTGCACCGTAGTTCCGATACGAAAAACAGCATAAGGACATTTGGTTCTGGCGGAGCATTTGGTTATTTGGGTAAATTCAAAAATGCACAATTAGGTAACTATCAGATGTTTGTGACAAATAGAACTCAAAAAGTATTGGTCAGATTTAATGACCAAGTACTTATTTTCAGTTGTGATGAGCCGAATGAAATAGTCAACTATGTTAATGAACGAATAAGTTTAATCGATTAATTCGTTCAAATAATCGCCCAAAGGTTTCATCATTTTGTATATACTTGCTGCAAACTCAACAAAATCGTCACTGAATAATTCTTTTTCGGGGAAATTTTTCTGCACATAAAAATGCTTGAGTTTCATATATTCTGCCGCAGGATGCTCTTTGTCAAAACCATTAGGTACTCGTTGCAGCATGTCATCATCGCGAAAAAAATCTCCGATTGTTTCCTTGAATTGTTTTTCATCAAGAATTGCCCGAAGTGCATCGTAATTTTCATAAATTCCTCTGCGCATGGCTTTTAATTGATCGGGAGGCAGCATATAGTGGCCGCAAGTCAGGAAACAGCCTTCCACCGGATCGATATGCAAATAATAGCCGGATGACTTACTCAGTCGGGGAGGAGTAAAAACCGCTCCGAAATGAGTTTTATAAGGCGTTTTATCTAACGAAAAGCGAGTGTCTCGGTAGATTCTGAAAATACATTTTTTAGGTTCGAGATACCTTATTTCAGGATCAAAAGCAGATAACGCTTGAATAACTTGTGCGACAAGCGTTTCAAAATCGCTCTTGGATTGCTCGTACCACTGTTTATTTTCGGCAAACCATTCACGATTGTTGTTCTCTTTTAGGGCTTGCAAGAATTTGTAACTGTTTTTGTTAAACATAGTAATTCGTTTAGTGTTTCATATTCAGTTGTTTATTTGTCGTCATAATGCCCATAAGCAGAAAGTAGCAATACAACTATTTTTTCATTATCTATCATATAAATAAGACGATGTTTACCTGAAATTCTTCTTGACCATTGTCCGGCTCTGTCGCCTGATAATGGTTCGGGTTTTCCTGTACCGGTTGTTGGATGTTCCGTTAATTCTAAAAGCAATGCTGCTAATTTTTTTAATACTAGAATATCACCAGATTTGCGTAGTTTTTCTTTATCTTTCTCAAAATCAGACGTGTATTCTAATTCATATTTTTTCATATACCAAGAAAAGAATTAATATTTTTAGTGTCTAATTTTTTTGTCTTCCCCTGTTTGTATTCTTCAATACCTTTGTCTATTTTGGCGTACATTTTTTCTTTACTTATGAGCGAATCATTTAGTTCTGGAATCATTTCTCCCAAATCGACAATCTGAAAAAATCTATTTTTTCTTTTTATTATGACTCTTTGTTTATTAGCTATTTCAAAAAATTTACTTTGATTTTGAGTTAATTCTCGTGTACTTATTACTAACATAATGATATAATTTTTGATGTTATTTTGTTTGTAAAAATACTGTTTTATTTTTAAACTGACAAAATTATTTTTCCTCTTGTTTAATGAAATGTTCTGTCGTCAAGACAAATTTATAAAAAAACGGTTGGAATATTTACCGATTATTTCGGACAAAGACATGATTTTGTCTCTATTTTTTCTTTAAAACATTTGGTTTATTTCGCTCGTTTGAGTAATGTGGTGGCAGATACACGAATAGAGAATGATATTTTGTAGATTTATAAGCGGATGAAATAAAATAATCATTCAAACCGGATTGTTTTTGCCGGAGAAATCTTGGAAATAATATAAGAAGGCCCGATAAGAATCAGCATTGAAATAACCAATGTCAGGATATTCAGCAAAATGATATGCCAAAAATTGATTTCTACCGGAACAACTGAAATATAATAATTCTGAGGGTCGAGTTTGATTATTCCAAAATATTTTTGAAGGAAACAGAAGGTTAAACCGATAATATTTCCCCAAAATAATCCTTTTCCGATGAGGAAAAAAGAAACATAGAGGAATATTTTTCGGATGCTTTTGTTGTTTTGTCCCATGGCTTTTAAGATTCCAATCATATTGGTTTTTTCCAAAATGATAATCAACAGTCCGGAAATGGTGGTAAATCCCGGAACAACAAGCATCAGAATCAGTATAATCATCACGTTTACATCCAATAAATCCAACCACGAAAAAATCATCGGATTTATTTGTTTGATGGAGCGAACATAAAACGCATTTCCCAAGCGGTCGCGTTCTGCGCTTAGTAAGTAAGCTAAATCATAAGTCGTTTGGTCTAATTGGTTGTAATCATCGACTAAGATTTCCAATCCGCTGACCATGTCTTCTTCCCAATCATTTAACTTTCTGACGTGTTTTATGTCCGAAATGAATAGTTTGTCGTATTCCGAAAAATTAGTTTGATATATGCCGACAATATTAAATTTGCGTGGTCTCATGTTTTGGTTTACAAAAAAGAATGTATTAAAAGAATCTCCGAGTTTTAAGTGAAGTTTGTTGGATAGTGTTTGAGAAATTACCACATCGTTTGTTGTTTTTTCTGAAGTGATTTCGGGCGTTGTTCCCTCGATTAAGTTTTGCTTGAAAAAACTCCAGTTAAAGTCTTCACCAACTCCTTTGACTATGATTCCCTGAAAATCTTCTTCTGTTTTTATGATACCTGGTTTGGTTGCAAATTTTTCTACATGTTTGATATTGGGCATTTCTTGTATCACTCTCAATAAGCTATCGCTAATGGCAATGGGTTGTGTTTCGTAAGAAGTGTTGTTGTCGAAATTCGTGATTTGAATGTGCGACCCGAATCCAATTATTTTATTCCGGACTTCCTGTTTGAATCCTATAACGATGGAAACGGATAAAATCATCACCGTTAACCCTAAAGCTATGCTAATAATTGCTATACGAACAGCCGGAGGTGAAACTTTTTTTTCGCCTTCGTTGCCTTTATAGATTCGTTTTGCAATAAATAGTTCGAGATTCATATAGACCTTTTGGTTTCCTCATTCCGAACGTAGTGAGGAAACTTTATTGTATGCTTCCAATGCTTTTTCCAATACGACCATTGCTTTATGGAGGTCTTCTTTCTTCAAAACGTATGCGATGCGGACTTCATCTTTTCCCAATCCGGGAGTTGTGTAAAATCCGGAAGCCGGAGCCATGAAAATGGTTTGACCTTCATACTCGAAATCAGAAAGACACCATTCGCAGAATTTGTCGGCATCATCTACCGGAAGTCGTGCAATGGTATAGAAAGCGCCCATTGGAATCGGAGAATAAACTCCCGGAATTCGATTGAGGCTGTCTATCAGAAACTTACGACGTTCTACGTATTCATCGTAAACTTCCAGCATGTATTCGTCGCCGGCATCTAATGATGCTTCCGCAACAATTTGTCCGATTAGCGGAGGACTTAATCTTGCTTGACAGAGTTTCATCACGGCGTTCCTTAACTCTTTGTTTTTAGTGATTAAAGCTCCTATGCGAATTCCACATTCGCTGTATCTTTTTGATACGGAATCTACCAATACTACGTTTTCTTCGATGCCCACCAAATGGAAAGCCGAAATGTAGGGTGAACCGGTATAAATAAATTCGCGATAAACCTCATCGGAAAATAAAAATAAATCGTATTTCTTTACAATATCGCGTATTTTGTTCATTTCCGACCGACTATACAAATAACCTGTCGGATTATTCGGATTACAAATCAAAATGCCTTTGGTTCGTTTGGTAATAAGCGCCTCGATTTTTTCTATAGGAGGAAGTGCGAAACCATCTTCAATGGAAGATGCAACCGATTTGATAACCGCTCCGGTTGAAATGGCAAACGCCATATAGTTGGCATAAGCCGGTTCGGGCACTATAATTTCATCGCCCGGATTCAGACATGCCAAAAAAGCATAAAGAATTGCTTCTGAGCCGCCGGCAGTAATAAGAATATCATCGGCAGCAATATTAATATTGTATTTGGCATAATAACCGACTAATTTTTCCCTATAACTGCGGTACCCATCGCTGGGACTATACTCCAAAACCTTTCGGTCTATGTTCCTAATGGCTTCGAGCGCAACTTCGGGAGTTGGCAGGTCGGGTTGCCCGATATTCAGATGGTATACCTTCAGACCTCTGGCTTTAGCCGAGTCGGATAATGGTGCTAACTTCCTGATAGGAGAGGCCGGCATCTCAATTCCTCGTGATGAAATTTTTGGCATATTCGAATTTTATTATTAAATTTTAGATTGCAAAAATACGCTATTCCATTGGCATAACAAAATTAATATGTAATTTTGCTGTTTCAACAGAATACAAGATTATATTATGCAAACTTCGTTAAGACGTGCGTATTTCCTAATATTGCTGTTAATTGGGTTGTTGAACTGCCAGCAATTATTTTCTTCTGTTAGAGCGTCATGGGTGGTAGACCCGATATTTATGCCGGTTGTATTTACCGGTAAACTTTTGCCTGAAGGATATTTGACAGATACCCTGAATATATCTCCGATGCTTTCTGATATTGGAAACATTATACCCAACAGTATGGTGTTGAATGTGCCTTCTTATGAAATATTCGAAAAAAAGAAAAGAGAACGAGAGTTAAATCGGAAGACTTATTCGTACTTGATGACAGCAGATCCATTTATTGTCAAACATATATTGCTTGATGATCTTCCAAAAACAGATAAGGTTAAGCGATTAGAAGTGAATACATCAAGGAATTTGTTCAAGATAGAACATACGGATCTTTCTCCTTCATACGATCTTACAAAGATTATTTTTAGAAAGTATTGGTTCGTAGATGGAAATCATTTATTGCAGTTTTCTCAAAATTATATTTCCGGCAACTGGGTTAATGGTGGAGTAGGAAACCTGAATTTTCTTAGCAAACAAAACATGAGAGTGCGTTACGAAAAATCGAAAGTGCAGTTTAATTCATTTTTGGAGTGGAATACGAGTTTTTTTACGAGTCCAAACGACTCATTGAGAAAAACAAGAATAGGAACCGACCTGCTCCGGTCTTATAGTAATTTCGGTTTTAGAGCATGTAATAGATGGTATTATTCAACAAACTTGGAATTAAGAACGCAAATGTTTAATAATTATGAGGAGAATTCCCGAACTAAAATATCTTCTTTTATATCTCCGTTTTCTCTGAATATGGGTGTGGGTATGCGGTATGAATTAGAGAAAAAATTTAAATCCGATAAATACAAATTGCTTAAGCTTTCGGCAGATTTTTCTCCAATATCGGTAAAATATACATCTGTAAGTAATCCGAAGGTCGATCCGACCCGTTATGGTATTCCGGAGGGGAAAAAACATCAAACGTTTTATGGTTCGACCGTTAATGCTATGGTACTTTATAACGTCAATAGTTACACTTCGCTAAGAACGAGATTGAAATATTTTACAAGCTATGATAAAGTTGAAATCGAGTCGGAAAATGAACTAAACTTTTCTATCAATCGATACTTTTCTACCCGAATTTACCTGTATGTTCGTTTTGATGATAGCGAAAATATACCTCAAGACCCCAAACTCGGATATTTTCAGTTAAATGAATTATTGAGTTTCGGATTCAACTATAGGTGGTGAAATAGTCTGTCAAGGGATGATTCTCTACAAACTTTCCGTCAGAACTCTTTTCATTGGTAAAACAAGTCTTTCCAATAGCGACATATCATCTGTGACAATATCCGCCTGTCCTTGCATATTAGGTAGGCTGGGTAGTTCTTTCTTGTAAGTGGTAATAAGGTTATCGGGTAAACTTATTTCCACTACAT
>JAIRVZ010000068.1 GCA_031253625.1 Dysgonamonadaceae bacterium | reverse complement strand
AAAGATTTTAGCCGTATAAGCCTTTTCCTGATTCCATTCTTTTGAAAAAAAAGTACCCTTGAAAATATGCTCAATCTCTCTCCACAAAATGAGAATTGTACTCAAAACCGTTGCAGCATGGACAATCACGTCGAATTGAAGATTTTCAGCCGTCGAAGTATTCAACTTCAACAATTCCTGCCCGATTGTCAAATGTCCGCTGCTACTAACAGGGAGAAATTCCGTTAATCCTTGTATAATCCCCAAGATAAGGGCTTCCAACCATCCCATTTATTCTTCCTTTTTTGATTTTGGAATCCAAAGAATGGCAAAAACTTCCAATATAAAACCAAACAACACGATCACCGGCGCAAGTACTATGCGTTTGAAGCTGAAAATCTCAGGATTCCATACCCCGTTTTCGGGACCGCCTCCAACCATGAAAAGAAAACCGATTACAATGATCGCAAATCCGATTGCCATCAACATCAGGTTTTTTCGAGGTAAAGCAAAATTTGTTTCGTTATTCATACGTTAACTATTTTATTTTTTACAGATAATATAAATCATCCAGATTGTGTTTCAAATATTTATTCAATGCCAAAAAGGTCGATATGCCGGTTATGACTATCCCGAAAAACATAATTGTACTGAATATGGTAATGTATAATCTTGTATCATGGAAATCAATAAACATTTCCAAATCAGGAGCATACCAATAAAAAACTCCCACAATATACAACATGGCGAAGATGGACGCAATAACTCCAATAATCATCCCTTGGAAAAGATACGGTTGTCGTATAAAACTACGGGTTGCTCCCACCAATTTCATGGTATGAATCAAAAACCGGTTGGAATAAATAAGCAATCGCATGGTATTGTTGATCAAAACAAAGGAGATAATTAACAACAATGCGGCTACCGCAAGGAGCGAAAAGGTTATCTTTTTCAAATTCTGATTCACTTCGTGGATAAGATTTTTCTGATAATCAACCTTTTTTACCACGTCTATTTTTTCGATTTGCGAGACTATAAGAGAGATGCTGTCATTATTGGCATAAACAGATTTCAGATTAATTTCAAAAGAAGCGGAAAGCGGATTAAATCCTAAAAATTCCACCGGATCTTCTCCCAACTCATCAGCCAATTCTTCCAATGCCTCTTCCTTGCTTATATACCGAAGTTCTTTGACGTATGATCTTTTCTGCAATTTTTGTTGGGCTTTAAGAATATCTTCTTCCTCAGCGCTCTCATTTATGATCACCGAAAGGGTTAGATTTTCTTTTACATACATTGAAAGTTCGTTCCCGATCAAAATAAACATGGAGATGATACCTAACATGAACAGTACCATCGAAATGCTGATTATTGATGTTAGCTTGGAATTAAATACTTTATATTTTACAGTCTTTTTTTTCATTCATGAATATTTTACAAGAGAAAAGGCGATACTTCCCCAAATTTGCTGCAAAATAACAAATAATTATTCAAAAAGTAAACTTTTTGGCATTATTTTTTAATATCAACTACAACTTCAAATCTTCAATAGAAACATTCGGAGGGAGAAAACATTTCACATCTTTGTCGTAACGGAGTATATCCCTCACTACAGTCGAACTGATGAAAGAGTGCTGAGGCTCCGTAAACAACAGGATTGTATCTATTCCCGAAAGACGCCGGTTGGCATCGGCGACTGTTTTCTCATATTCAAAATCGGCAATAGAGCGGATACCGCGTAAAATAATGGTTGCATTCACTTTTCTTGCAAAGTCGATAGTCAGGCTGTCATAGCTTTCTACCTTGACCCGGGACTCATGGGCAAATGTTTTGTTTATGATTTCTATCCGCTTCTTTAGCGGGAACAGGGTTTTTTTGGCTTTGGCTTCATTTACGCCAATCGCAATAACTACTTCGTCAACAAAAGCAAGCGCGCGTGTAACGACCGAATAATGACCTATTGTAAAAGGGTCGAAACTCCCCGGAAAAATTGCAATCTTCATACGCCGATATAAAATGTTTTATAATAAAGAGTGTCAAAGGTAAGAATTAATTAAAAATTAAAAATTAAAAATTAAAAATTTGTTTGCCGGTTTTTATAGAAATCAGTCGACCCATAAAAGTTCGGACATAATACCGTCTGAAATAAAGAGGCTTTCTTCTGTCAGACGCAGGTTATTATCTTTCAGTTCCAACAAATTATTATTAACATAGGTAGCTGCATTTTGCAAACAGTAAGCCGGCAGTTTTTCTCCGAATTTCTTCTTCATCAGGAGGATATCTATTCCTTTCATCGTTCGCAAAGAGGTTATTATAAAATCATTATAACGGGTTTTCTCATCCAACTCTTCTCGCTCGTAAAATGGATTCCCTTTTTCCAACGCTTCCAGATAAATAATTGCATCTGAAACATTCCATTGTCTGGAAACCCTGTCGTAAGAGTGAGCCGAAGGTCCCAATCCGATATACGGGACGTCGTTCCAATAAGAAGAGTTATGCTTGGACTCCATTCCCGGTTTTGCAAAGTTGGAAATTTCATACGGTTGGAAGCCGGCTTCTTTCAATCTGTTTCTCAACATTCGGAACATTGTTTCACTAAGCGTCTCTTCTGTCGGAGAAATTTTGCCTTGTTGCCACTGCCTGAAAAATTCCGTTCCCTTTTCATAACTAAGATGATAAGCGGAAATATGCGGCATTTGCAAATCAATCGCCATCTGCAAATTTTTCTCCCACTGTTCAAGCGTCTGATCCGGCAGACCATAAATCAGGTCGATGCTGATGTTATCAAGACCTGCATCCTGACACGTTTTCACTGCATTTATTGCTTGTGACGAGGTATGGCGCCGGTTCATCCGTTTCAAATCAACATCAGAAAAACTCTGAATGCCGATACTGAGGCGATTTACAGGCAACTTGCGCAGTGACCTTATATAATAAGGAGAAAGATCATCCGGATTTGCCTCCAATGTGATCTCTTCCGGACAGCAATTAAACAATTTGAATGCCTCTTCCAATATCCTTCCAATCTCTTCCATTGAAAGCAACGAGGGAGTTCCGCCTCCGAAATAAATTGTATGAACGGGTTCTCCTTTTAAATAATCTTTCCGGAGGTTCATCTCTTT
>JAIRVZ010000048.1 GCA_031253625.1 Dysgonamonadaceae bacterium | reverse complement strand
CCGATGCTTTCGGCTGCTTCCGAAATACCCAACAGACTTACTCCCGAATGAGTTATGAAACTCTTTTCCCGCAAGGTTTGGTTGGAGTAGGATTTGCCGTAATACTTGGAAATCATGCGAAGACAGGTTGCTCCACAGTCCATGGCGTCGAGTTGAGTGTAGTGGGGAAAGTTTTTCATCGATTATTGGCAAAACCCGCTTTTTTCAGTTTGATATGTGCTTTGAGAAATTCGGGGAGATAACCTTTATAATGTGTGCAAACTTTGTTTGTTGCTCCTTCAAATACATTTTCGATTCTTTGTAATGGACATCCACCATTGCAAAGTGGCAAATAACGACATTGAGAACAGGTTTTATCTTCTAATGTATCAGCACCATAAAGTTGCCTATTTAAAATCGTAATATTCGTATAATCAATTTGACCATCAGAGAGTCTTCCAATAGCATACTTTTTGTTTCCAATGATTTCCCAACATTTATAAACATATCCTTCCGGATCTACTCCCATTGATGTTCGATTTCTTATGGCACATTCATTGAAAAAACGATCAGGATATTGTATGGCAGGAGAATGAATTCCATGATTGTAAAATAAGTCCAAAACATATTCGGAACATTCTTTCAACGACAGAAAAAGAGGTGATTTTTTATCACTATTATGTCCTCTGTTATTGACAAAACCCGGAGCAATACCAATGTTCTTCCCTTTATATCTTCCAAGCAGGAATTTATATAATTCTACATATTCTTTTATATTCTCTCTGGTCAGATTTACTCTTATCGTTATATGTATTTCAGGGGCTAATTCTGTAAGTAAATCAATGTTTTGTATAACTTTAGAAAAAACATCGGAGCAACCTGTTGTTTGCTTAATTTTATTATGAGTTTCTTTATTTCCATCCAATGTAATTTGCATGGAACTTATTTTGACTTCTTTTAGAACTTCAATAATTTCAGGAGTAATGTGATAGGCTGTAGTAATAATGTTGGCACTAAATTCTTTCTCTCCCCAGATTTTCTGAAATTTATTGTAAAATTCTTGTATTTTATCTATTGCCATTAACGGTTCTCCACCAAACCATGTTAAGAGAATACTGGATAAATCCTTTTGTTGTTCAATATATTTAATTAATGAGTCAATTACTTCGGAAGTGATATATTTTTTCTCTTTTTTTTCAAAACAATAATGGCATGAAAAATTACAATCCATTGTTGGGGCAATCGTTAAATGCATGTGTGATAAGTTGTTTCGTTGTGAATCAATCATTGATTTATACACTAAAAAATCATCCTTATCATTTTCTGAAATAAATAACTTTTCAGATAGAAGGTCATACAATTCTGTATCAATATCGTTTTCTTTTACTATTGACCTTTCGGACTGATTTTGTTTTAACGTGTTGTATGAATCTTGATCTATACTTAATAAAGCATTTGATAAAGTATTATAGATGTAATATTCTTCTTCCAATGGAAAAAGAAAGGTGTATTTGGATAGTTTCATTTTTATTCTTCTGTTTGGAATAGAATTTCAACATTTTTTTTCATCGGGAATCTTTCTTCCGATTGAAAAACATAAGCAGGTAGCGTAAAACCATATTTTCTTCCCTGTTCTAATTTTACAGGAATAATTAAAGTCTTTTTATCTTCACTCCAAAACTCATCCCCAATGTTAGGATGAATAGCTGTTGTGTCTTTACAGGGAAACGTACCACGAGCATTGTGCATGCTGTGTGAAAAATCGACCCTAACTTCTTTAATGTCTGAAGAAACAGTTGTATTTGTGCCCGGAAATATATTGATTACATAAGGATTGCTATGATTGTATTCAAAAACAATTTGTTCTATATTATCTGCACATGAGTTAATAAAAGAAACGATTTGAGGCATAAAGTCTTTGATATGAGAATACACATGTCTGTTGGCATTAAAATTATCCATGAATTTTACCGCTCTTCGCATCCATATAAAGCCATATTGTTCATTATGTAGAACATCATAAGACTCCATTCCAGTAGGATATTTTCTGAAATACATATTGGCACATAAATTGTTAAGCCCTTCTGAAATCATAGTAGGAGCATCTCCATACGCTACTTTTTCCAATGCTTCTTTTACATAAGGGAATATTATATCGGCAGCTTGTTTCATATCCTGCTGATATTGAGAAATTATTGGTTCCGTATGAATATGACATAATTCATGTATAATAGTATAAAGAAGTCCATAATTAATTTCTTCATCAAATATGGGTATGCCTTTTGAATCAACAATGGAACAACCAATGATAATGCTACCATAAGGGAGGATATTATCTAAACATGGGGCTGCACCTCCATAGTTACTTGTGCCATTGGTCAAACTAACATAAATAAGCGGTGCTTCTAACGATTGTCCAAAGAAATTGTCGAACCATTCCGCATGGATATTATACAAAAAATTATCGAAACGTTTCTCTGTTTCTGCATATAGGACTTTGTGTTTATTGAAAAAAGCACGAAACCTCGAATCCTTGTAAAAACGATTTAATAATTTGATATAAGTCAAAAAGGTTTCTTTTGTCCAACGTGGATCCTCTGTTAAACAGTTGAGATCGGCATGAGGAGACAATTTTATTTGCCCGTTCTTTATCTCTAAAAATTCGATAGTACCGGAAACAGCATTATATGCAACTAAATCCCGTTCTCGGATTTCCTTGACATACCGGATTAAAGGGTGGCTTTTGTAAGGCGCAAAATAGTCATCAATATCTGCCACATAATTCATGACTTCATCGTTCACATATTCCTCAGCTTCGGCCAACCGCCACACAATGCCGGTAAGTTCCATTCGTTCGTCTACATAAGACTTTAATTGTGCCGAACACAAAATAGGAATGCTAATAAAATAAAAAAATAACGGAATGAAAGTTTTCATATATTCTGATAGTTAAAAACAGAGGCTACGCCATTGTCAACATAGCCTCTATGATTGAAATATTTATTCTACAGTAAATTGGGATTCTTTTACCATAGAGAGAGGATCAATATCCTGACCTATAATCCCTCCACAACCTCCTGGTCCTGTAGGGCCCTCATAACCAAGACATGCCATCTTTGATTGATTACAACTTGTATAAATTTTCAAACAGTTCGAGAAACTTGCCACGTCAATATCACAGTTTTCCTCAACTTTATACCATCCGATTCTTTCTCCAGCACATGTATAGCGTTTTTTCCCACCAAAGACTTGACCCATTTCCGATTTACTCAATCTTCCTTCTTCAATTATTTCAAATTTCTTCATGATTATATTTAAATTATAATTTTTATTATTTTTTTCTTTTCGCAACCAACCGGCATTTTGCCAATCAGACACACCAAACCTGCCTGCAATCCTTGTCAGAAATTTTGGATATAAAAATAATTCGTACCTTTACGGTGCCTTCTTGTGTTTTAAGTTTGTACTTCATTTCACAAAAATAATCATTTCTCGTATAAACCTCGCAAGGAGGCTTTTTTATTTTATCAAGGAGGCAAGCCTTGTAAAATATTTTAGGCCAAAATTATCAAATATAATTTTATAAAACAAATTTTACAGTAGTAATGTCACATATTACTTGTTGGTATGTTGAAAATCAATCAAATAATATTTGATAATTTTGTAGTGTTATATTTGATAATAGTATGGAAATAGGGAAAAAGATCAAAGCAATAGTTGAGCAAAAAGGGATGGCTACATCTGAATTTGCTCGTCGGTTATCTACCACTAATCAAAATGCTCACGACATTTTTAAGCGTACAAGCATCGATACCGAACTATTAGAACGAATCGGTAAAATCTTGGATCATGATTTTTTTCAATACTATACAAAACCATCTTCATCACAATCACCACATCAAGAAAAAAAGAAAGCACGGGTACTTATTGAAATAGAAATAGACGATGATCTAAAAAAATCATTGAAAACTAAGCTTTTACAAGCTCTTGACGAATAATTCTATTCTATAAATCTTTCCATCGTTTTTCCTCATCTTCTTTTTTCATGTTATCAAGGAGCTCTGGGAAAATCCCATTTTTCATTACTATAACCTTTTAGTACATCTACATAACAATTTATTTTGATATTCATACAAATAATAGCTTTCCTCTCTTTGGTAATTTAGTTTTTTATGCACACAAATTTCATGTGCAAAAATCCAAAGAATTAGTGAAATAAAAAGAAAAAAAACCGGACAAATCTTGTCCAATTTTCAGGACAAAAGAGTAACTTTGTCGCACAAAATAATTTTTAACCGGAATTTAAAGAGATCAAAACTGTTTTTTTTGAATATTGAGTATAATAATCATTTTGGGATAAAATTCCATATTTCAACATGGCATAAGCAATCATTAAATCTCCAAAACACCAAGCTAATCCGCTTTTATCACATCTTCCATCTTCAAAAACTTCAGATGGAAAATAACAATCTGTCTTTTTGCTATCTTTAAATTCATATAAGCGAATTGTTTCAAACATTGAATCTAAAATTTTATCATCTATATTAAACCTTTTTTCTTTGATAATTAAGAGAATGAGGATTACATCGATTAACCCATGAGGAACACCTAAATTTAATACTCTATACAGGATTATCTATTATAGTCATTCAAGTTCATTAATTTTAGAAATTTCTTCTTCTTTAATCCGGATTTGATATGTGGAGAATAAAGCATCTTTATAATTAATTTTTCTTCTTCGGATATATACAATGGATTATATAATTTTTCTTCCATTTCTTCATAAGAATCAAAAATATAGGTGCCTGACATATTCATATAAAAAGGATATGGATATAACGAATGTTGTAATCCGATTGCATGCAGAATCTCATGGAAAATACAATTGCAATACCAAATGTCAGATACTTCGGCATATTTAATATCCCAAGATAATGTTTTTATAAGCGGAGGTATATAGCAAAATCCCCGGGTGGCAATTTCTTTCCCATTAGACTCTATTATTGAATCTACTTTCCGGTATACTTTTAGATTCCCGTTTTCCGGCACTTTGTATATTTTTACCGGATGAATTAAAGGCGATAGTATAGCAATTATTGAGTCGATCTCAAGAATCAATGATTCATTTAATTTATCCGTATAGACAATTTCAACCTTTATATCTTCATCCCATTTACGAATTCTATCATAAGGAAATGCGACATCTGCAAACAGCATCATCGTTTCTTTAGAATAATTTCCTTCCTTTTGAAATTCTTCAACATTCATTGTTATTGATGATTGAATGCATAGAGCAGCAACAAAAAGAATTGTAAAAAGTGCTCCAAGGGCAAATAATATACTACAGAATATGCGAAAAGCTAATCTCCATTTTTTAGAAAACATAATCTCCATTTTTTATTAATGTAGAAAAATTGGGACGCTTCATTGACAAAAATCAGCGGCCCAATTCTTTCACAATAGAATTAACTAGATCACTGCCATGTCAGGATAAGCCCTAATTTCAATCGGTTCTATTTCACAACATTGTATTCCGCCAGGCGTCCACACCAATTTCTCTGACACAGCTGACATGCAATTTGCTTGCTTTGAATGATCACAATTCCACCAAGATTCCTCTTTCCCTAAAGAATATCCTGCAATAGAAAAAGCGGATACCGCAGTTACACAAGCGAGTGAAGATCCTCCTCCTTGAACGACATTCATTTCATAATCATTGAGATTAACGATTTCTTCTTTTCTCAATGTCAATTTTTTTAATTTCTTTTTCTCACTCATAAAAATAAAAACTTAAATGTTACAAAATTAAAAATTATTTGATTATCTGAAATTTTAAGTACACTTAAAATTTCTGGTTTAAAGATTTGAATAATTTTTCAAAAAACAAATAAATCCTTGCTTTTGTAAGAATAATAAATTCTTTTATATTATAAAATAACAATAAATGTTTGTAAATTAGCATTTAATGAATAAGCAGAAAATACATATAGGAAAACTAATTCAAGCATTTGTAAAAGAGAATCATATAAATAGTGCTCAGTTGGCCCGAGATATAGGAAAAACAAGGCAAAACATATATGACTTATATAAACGTGACGATGTAGAAGTAAAATTACTTCTTTCAATTTCAGAAACTCTAAACCATAATTTTTTCGAAGATATATATCCTCAAGAAAAGGTAAATAATGTTGAGGTTGTATTTGATATATTGAAAGAATTGGTCATGGAAAGAACTTCAAAGAAATAAGATTGACTCTCTATTTTTACTTACAAAAATTGATTTTATAAATCTTTCCACCGTTTTTCTCCATCTTCTTTTTTCATATTATCAAGAAGTTCTGTGCGGTTAAGATTTCTCAATTCAATTCCAAAGTATATATTGGTTTCTGTACCTATAATTTTTGCTCGCCTTTTTATTTCATCAATGTATTCATCTGAATAAAGTTCCGGAAATAAATAGTTGTTAAGTTCTTCCTGTATAGGTTGCAAAAAAATATAACCATCATAGTTATTGGCATAAGTCCCTGCTTTAATATCAAACCAAATTTCGGCACTGCCATCAAACGGCTCATTGCCAAACGGACTATCAACCAAGTCGAAAGCAATCGGTTTGTTACCGGTTTCAGCAAAAACAAAGTCGAAAAGTCCATTCCGGAATTTTCCATGCAGATGCCCTTCATTTGTAGTACTTGCCGAATGGGTGAAAATTGAGAAAACATTTTCTTTACCTAATTTTTCGGACAAAATATAACCCGCAGATAAACCATTAATTTGTAAACCTCCTCGTGTAAGGGCAGGTGATTTATAAGCGTGTGAACGACCTACAATAAATAAATTGTTTCGCTTATCGTTCGATTTAGAAATATGATTTTCAATACATTCAGCCATTATCTCATCTCTATCTAAACGCCTGCTTTCGATAGAGTCGTATTGTTGTTTGGATGTAATTTCATGGTAAAAAGTTCGCTGATACTCAGTTGCAATAACTTTTATTTTCTTTTCGTCAGGAAGTTTTTGATTAATGTCCCATAAATCCACTAAGCAATCATACATATTTTTGTCTGGCCAGCCTGTTATTTCCTCTTTTCGGAAAATATCCAAAATAATGTTTACATCTTTTGTCTCATTATTGTAAAACCTGTCAAAAGCAGGCTGTGCGCATGCAGATAATTCAAAGAAAACACGTCCTGTAGTTTCGGAAAATTCGGGAGTTTTCATAAGTTCTCGCAATAATCCCCACGAATTTTTCCTGAAATGTACTTCGCCATAAATCACTAATCGAGTGTTTTTTAATTTATCAAGCAGATAGCGCACAGGCTCTCTACTGTTTGTTTTCAAATAATCAATAAAAGCAATCGTGTCGGTTGATACAATTTTAAGTTGTTCAAATCTGCGTAAACGATTCAATATCCCAATAGCCTTGGTCTCAATATATTGTTTTGCCTCATTTATGTTTTTTGCAAAACATATATCTTCACCTATACCTAACCATTTCCCATTTTCCCATTGCGACATTCCGACCAAATAAGAACCGGAATTTGAGTTTTCTTTACGAAAAATCAAGCCAATGGAATCTCTGTATATTATAATCTGTTCAATGTCAGAGTTTAATGCAATCTCTGCATCTTTTTGAGGATATGGTTTTGCTGACTGTCCCATTCTTGCTTTAATCGTTTCCGAATGAATGGTATCGTTTTTTCCGTCAATCCACAGATACATTCGCGCTATATAGTTTTCCAAAGGCGATTGATACGGATTCTCATACGGAATCTCATTCACCTTTTTGTTAATAGAAATAACCTTATACTCATTGCTCAAATCTTGGGCAAAAACAGAAATTGCTGCAAACAGCAGATAAAAAATTGTTGTTAATTTAATTCTCATTGTTATTCAGGATTAAGTTCATAAATAAGCACTCAACAACACACTTATTCTAGTTTCAATACTTTCTGAAATACAGGATCGTATTTATATAAAAATTCTTCGCCATATCTTTCTCCTTTATAGTCGGTTTCAAAAGTTATGTCTTGAATAGAACAAGTTACCGGTATTTTTACATAGTTGTCATAATAATTTTCAACGTTTTCAATTCCAGTTGTATCCAATATCGGATTAATCGTAAAAAGTAATTTGGAATGAGGTAAGACAAAGAAAAATGGAGTAATCCCTCTGCCTCCGATATATCCGGATGATTGACCGATTGTAATAAAATCATTGTTACGATTGCATGTAGCAATGAATGCCAATGTGGAAGAAAAACACCGATTATCAACCATCACGTATATTTTTCCTGAGTAATTAATGGATGGAGGCCAATTTTTTATCGTATCAGGCTGAGTGGCTACACGAATAAAACTATCATCTCTTATCGAAAAGACATCTTCTTTATTTACTCCCATTTTTCGGACAATTTGTAAATAATTTATTGCAGTAGAGGTATTTCTTATATACAAATCTTCTTCTTTTACAAAGTTTATGTTCCCGGTTATAGCCGATACGATGTTCATCCAAACCAAATCATTACCTCCCTGATTGGATCGGACATCAATAATAACTTTATCAATTTGTTTATCTTTATATTTTAAAATATTTTCCGTATAGAAATCAATATGGTCGGTTTCCATAGAAGGAACACGAACATATAAAATATGGTCTTGATTAAAATATAAGACTTTGGGCTTTAGATAATCTGAACTAACTCCTGATTTAATAGTTGCTCCCCTGTAATGAAGAGAGTCTTTAATTGCATCCTTTGAGAATACAAGAAGACAACTATCACTATACCCTATTAGTTGAGGCACATAAACTCTTAGCGAATAATACTTTTTCAAATCAGAGTCCCATCGAATACTGTTGTCCACTATTCGACTAACGGTAGAAACATATTCATCTATCGGAAGATTATTTACTCTCAGCAATCTTGCTCCTACAGGAATTAAATGCCGGCCGTTTCTGTCATACCAATCCCTTGTGAAATAATAATTTCCTTCCAAATATTCAAGACTGCTAATAGATCCGGATGGATGAAAATTATCATATTCAAAACTACATCGTTGAGATATAGCTATTGATTCTTCCGATATATCCAAATTAGAATCTTCCGGTTCCGCAAAATAACTTTCCTGAAAGTCATTATGTTGATCTTGAGACAACAGTAATATTTTTTTTGCCAAATAATAAAAATTCTCAAAATCCTCCAACTTGGCATTCTTTCGTAATGAATCTATTTCCTCATAAATATGTGTTCCTGTAACTTTCTCTCGAATGGTAATGTGAGGATTCACATCTTTGATTGTTTGTGTCAAAAACTCAATATCCTCTTGCATTTCTTTTGAAGTCAGTATTTCTTGAGCATAAATCATTGAGTAATTTATAAAAAAAATCAACAAAAAAAAGATGGATTTAAACATGTTGTAAAGTTTTTTGTTTGTAATCATAATGTAATTCTAAAAATTCTTCAATATTATCTTTCATATTATCACAAGTATCAATCTTTATGTTGTCAAATTCTCGAGCAAGACGAGAATGAGGACATCCACCGCCACATACAGGCAAATGGAAACAATTTACACAATTTGTATCGTCAAAAGGATCGCCTGCCACAAAGTAACGTGTTAACAGGGTAGCATTCTCAACTCTTTTTTTAAGCAAATTTCCAATCACTTTTTTAGAATTTCCAACATCATTCCAACACTTATAAATTTCACCTTCGGGGCCAATAACAAAATGATGAGGATTTCGAACCGGACATTCGTAACGATAATGCAGAGGATAAAAACCAAAAATATTTAAATTATGTTCTTTATACAATTTCATTAAAAATTGAACTTTCCTGTTTCTATCAAGAATACAGTCGGAAATATTACAACCCGTAATATCATCAACAAATCCGGGAACGACATAATTTTTACCCTTATACCTTTCATAAAAATATTTAAACGTTTCAACAAATTCACTTTGATTTGTTTCATCTACATTAACTCTAATAACAACGGGAAAATCCGGTTTTTTTTCGTATAATAAATCGATATTCCGAACAATTTTCTCAAACGTACCCTCTCCGGAAATCAAAGGTCTCCGTTTATTATGCGTTTGAGCTAAACCATCTATTGTTATTTGTATTTTTTTTATGTGATATTCGTCAAATTTATCAATAATTTTCTCAGAGAGCAAATATCCATTTGTGATGATTGAGGCTGTAAAATTAGTATTTATTTCCTTAATTTTTTCTGTTAAGCTTGAAATTCTGTTGAAAGCCAATAAAGGTTCGCCCCCAAACCACGTTATATGCATATTCTTAATCTTGTCTTGCAATTTTATATAATCAATTATTGCATTTTCAACTTCATCTGTCATGTATTTAGATGGTTTTTCCCCTTCAAAGCAATAATTACACGCAAAATTGCAATTTAAAGTTGGGTTTATAGTCAATTCTAAATACTTGTCATGAAACCTATTAAAATGTGTTGCGTATTTTATATTGTAAAACTCATCTTTATCGCTCTCTACTAAAATTTTAAATTCTACTAATTTCTCATAAAAATCCAAATTGTTTAGAAGGCTGTCTTCACCTTCCTGAACTTTTTTCAATCGCAGATAACTTTCCTCATCTAATTCTATAAAAGCATTTGAAAGAGAATTATACAGCAAAAAACCGAAGTTTTTCGATTTAAATAAATAATTATATCTTGACCAAATCATTTTTTACAAATTTTATATTAAATAAAAAATGTCTAACAAATAATACTTATGTCACACAAATCTGTTAGACACTTTCCTGAACTTATTAGAATCTTTCCTCAATTAGAGCTTCCGGATCCCCTAAAGCCTTATTATTCAAAGTTTCATTTAATAAAACCGGTCCGTTTGGATCAGCAACCCAAACCCTTATATCATCGCAACTATCTCTAAAGAACCAGCACGAAAAAGGTTCACATGAACTTCTTCCCGTAGTACTACAGGAGGTGTATGTTCCACAACTGGCTCCTCCGAGAATTTCTTCCATTTCTTCTTTTTCTAAGATGTCGGAAAAAGAAACTTTTGACATTTGAAAAACAGCTTTAGGTTTTTCTATTATATTAAATTTCATTTCTGTATTTATTTTTGTATTTACCTACTCATAAAGCTTTTCGGTTCCCGCTCTTTTTTCTCTCGCAACCAACTGGCATTTTGCCAATCAGACACGCCAAACCTACTTGCAATCCATGTCAAGAATTTTGGATATAAAATAATTCATACCATTTCGGTGCCTGTTTCGATTTTAAGTTAATCTAAAAATAAAAGGTTTTGTAGCATTTAATTAAGTTAAGATGGCAAATCTCAATACAAATGAAATATTACAAAATTTCATCTGCAAAAATCCAAAGAATTAATGAAATAAAAAGAAAAAAAACCGGACAAATCTTGTCCAATTTTCAGGACAAAAGAGTAACTTTGTCGCACAAAATAATTTTTAACCGGAATTTAAAGAGATCAAAACTGTTTTTTTATGGATATAGGTAATAATCTCAGAGTGATAAGGAACAAGAATAATATCTCGCAACAGGCTGTTGCTGATTTTCTTGGCATCGATCGTAAAACGTATGTAAATTGGGAGGCTGGTGTAGCAGACATCAAAAGTTCGTATATTCCCAAATTGGCAGAATTCTTACATGTTGAAATCAATGATTTGTTTCAGAAAAAATCCCAAAGTATTGTTATTAATCAATATAACAAAGACGGTAAAGGTGCCCACATCAATGGTGTCGTTCTTTTATTAACCGATAAAGAGGCTGTAAACGAACTTGTTAATGTTATGCGCGAAAGATTTGGCGGCTTATATTCGGTTTTGTAAAACTTATAGAATAATTTTGCCTCTTCTCACTTCTTTTTCAGACAAAACCTTTACAACAACAATATGATCACGCCCGATTGGAGACAGATCTACCGGAGTATCTCCTTGATAAGATATTTTATCTAACAACTGTCCGGTAATAGAATAAATAAGGATAGTCCCTTTTTCGTTGGGGTCGTCTGTGTTGATTTTCAATTGTTGCGTTTCTCTCGAATAGATGATTTGACTTCTATTTTGAACGGGAGGAAAAATCGTATCGGGGGAAGCATTCCGAACCAACGGTTCTATTGTCAAACCTGCCGATATGGGCATAACGGGATGTTCCGTAGCCGGCAGCCAATTGCCGGTGGCATCACAAAGCCATGCGGAATTCCTTTCGGGAGAATCAAAAATCATGTTATATACCGAAAAATCTCTCTTTATTAACGGGTAAGTGATTTCGTAAGAGACATAGAATTTAGTTCCAACATTCTTTTCTTTTTGAAATTTCACAAAAGATTCCGTTGCAACAGCCGACATCGTTTTTACTTTTTCCGTAAAGGCTCCCGAAGATTTATCGTAATCTAAGTAAGTGGGATAAAAAATTTCGGAGGCGACAAGATTTTCTTCCGAAAGAGTTTCTTTATAAGCTTTTATTGTTATTGGCGAAGGTGCTGTGATTGAAGTTGGGGGAGTCAACAGATAAACCCCAACAAGTTCGACGTTCTTTTCTGTGGAAAATTCTTCTGCAAATTCTTTTGTTCCTAAAGAATTGTTTCCGAAAACAAGTCCGAGATCTTCCGGATCTGTCATTTTTGAATTAACCAGTTCATCTCCGTTGTTGTAATCTCCGTTTTTCAGTCTGAACAAGGGATTTTCTTTGTATGGGTCGTAACCTTCCCATTGTTTCACTTTTAAGTCTTTCGGGTCTAAAACATGTTGCAGTAAATTCCCAAAATCGGGAGTATATTCCCATGATTTATGGAGTGCAAAAAAATAATCCGATGCCTTATTGGAACATAAAGAACTTCCTCCGGTTAATCCACCGACAAGCAATCCTTGGTTATCAAAAAGCGGTGAGCCGGAAGAACCGAAATCAGTGCTTCCAACACTCCAAGACGATACTCTCCAATGTGATCCGGGATTAAAAAGTTCGGTAGCATAACTTTGTAATGTCAAATTTGTATTTGCACTCCCATACCGAGCAACCAAAAAGTTAGGATGGTGTATGTTTACAAACGGAGCATTCGTTCCGGCATTGGCATTGACATTCCATCCGGCATAATAAGGCTGATAATAATCAGGCGGAACATCCCTAAATCTTAACAATGCCATGTCATTTTTGAGTGCAACAGAAAGTAGCGTTGTTCCGGCCAAACTCATTTCTTGCGTCCCTTTCATTCGCTGAATCACGCTTACAGTTTGATTACATACAGGTTTCCGGTAATTAAAGAAACAAACAATAGTTCCGGCAAGATTAGCATAATCCGTATTCGGGTTTAAACTTTGGTCTAAACAATGTACTGCTGTAAGTAAAACCGGTTCCCCATCGTTATTCGTTGTATTTAGCAAAGTACCCGAGCAAGCGGTTGTCCCATTAATTATAACTAAAACTACACTTCTTATGTTGTCATTTTCCGGATCTACACAGAGAACATCAGGCATACATGCAAAGCGCTGTACTTCCGATGGTGGCGACTGCGGTTCCGTACCTGGTTCGGATCTTAAAAATCCTCTATAATCATGATTGACTTCTATTATTTTTAACTTAGCCTCAAATTCACTGTTGGCCGGCTCCTGATATTCTACGATAATTTCATCTCCGGCAACCGGTTGTATGGGCAAGATATTATCTTCCGAATTATTTTCGTGAGTAAATGAACCTATTATATATGTCTTATCTGAGTTATACAAGAAAAGTTTTCCTCCTTGCGGCAACTTGTATTCCGAAAAAAACACATTGATAGAATAGGCTCCTTGCGACCGGATTCCTACTTGCCAAACTTTCGTGCCATCAGGTAAAGTGTAATTGTTCCCGGTTTTTCCTTTTTCTATGTTTACATGAAATTTATGAGCGAAACGAAAAGAGCCTCGTATATTCGATTCGTTGAGTTCATCTTCTCGCAACAAAGAATCGACATTGAAAGACGGCATCTCTATGAAGAAATCGTTATTACCTGTACTTCTCAACGACGACGATGAAGTATCAAAAAGAGGAATCCCTCCATGACTGATTTGGGCTTGAAGTACGTTTCCGGCATTAAAAGCAAATACCGATACTGTGGCGAGGGTAAGCTTAAAAAATAGACGGTTCATTATATGAAATATTGAATGATTGGGTGCTACAAAATTAACATTAATATTTGAGAATGTCTTTCATTTTTTTTATATTTGCTGCTAAAATCGGTAAAAATAATATTCTATTATGAAAACAATCATTAATATGTTTGATGAAAGTGTGAGCAAATTTGCAAACAACACTTTCCTGTGGGAGAAAAAAACAGATAAGTTTGAGCCTCTGACTTTTGCAGAAACCAAAGACTTAGTACATCGTCAGGCTGCCGGTCTTACAGTCTTGGGACTCGCCAAATATGATAAAATCGCATTGCTCTCCGAAGGACGCAACGCGTGGATTATCGGAGAATTAGCTATCTTGCATACAGGAGCAATCAATGTGCCGCTCTCTATTAAACTCGAAGAGAGTAACGATTTGCTTTTCAGGTTGAAACATTCGGAATCTCGTTTTGTTATGGTTTCCGGAGGACAGTTGAAAAAAATTCGCAGCATTATCCGCGATCTTCCTTTAATTGAAAAAGTGATCATTCTTGATCCTCAAACATCTTACGAAGAAAAAGAAATTTTTGTCGGAGATGTATATGACATGGGAGATGAATATCTTTCGGTTCCGAGCAATAGAGAATCGTTGATCGAAACAGCGCAGTCTATCCAAAATGACGATTTGGCGAATATCAGCTATACTTCCGGAACAACTGCCGATCCGAAAGGGATTATGTTGTCGCATCGCAATTATACTGCGAATGTAGAACAAGCCATGTCGTTGATTAAGATTTCGCCCGAATGGAGTAATTTAATCATTCTTCCTTTAGATCATTGTTTTGCTCACGTTGCCGGATTTTATACTTTTATGGCCTACGGTGCTAACGTGGCGACAGTTCAGTTAGGAAAAACTCCTATGGAAACGCTGAAAAATATTCCGCTCAACATCAAAGAATTCAAGCCTTACACATTGATGAGTGTACCGGCTTTGGCAAAAAATTTCAGAAAAAATATCGAAAGTGAAATCAAGAAAAAAGGAAAGACGGTCGAAAAACTATTCAACCATGCGTTGAAAATCGGATATGAATACAACAAAGAAGGTTGGAATAAAGGCGGATTCGGACAAGCTTGGAAGAAACCTCTTTTGATGTTCTACGATAAACTGATTTTCAGTAAAGTACGTCAGAACTTCGGAGGTAATCTCCAGTTCTTCATTGGTGGTGGCGCTTTGTTGGATATCGAGTTGCAACGTTTTTTCTATACCCTTGGTATTCCGATGTTTCAGGGTTACGGATTATCTGAGGCCACCCCAATTATTTCAGCCAATTCGATTGACAAGCATAAACTCGGTTCTTCCGGCTTTTTGGTGCAAGCGCTTGATTTGAAAATTTGCGATAATGAAGGAAAAGAATTGCCTTTGGGAGAAAAAGGCGAAATTGTCGTTCGCGGAGAAAACGTGATGATAGGTTATTGGAAAAATCCGGTGGCCACAGCCGAAACAGTTAAAGATGGCTGGCTTTATACCGGTGATATGGGTTATATGGATGCTGATGGTTTTCTTTATGTATTGGGTCGTTTCAAAAGCCTTTTGATTTCGAGCGATGGAGAAAAATATAGTCCTGAAGGCATTGAAGAAGGTATCACGGAAAAATCCAAATTTATCGATCAAATGATGTTGCATAACAATCAAGACCCATACACCATTGCTTTGATTGTTCCCAACAAGGAAGCGTTAAAAGCTTATGCCAAAGAACAAAATCCTACTATAGATTTACAATCGGAAGAAGCAAAAGATTTGATGTTGAACAAAATTCAGGAAATAATTAACAGCTATAAAACCGGAGGCGAATTCGCAGGAGAATTTCCCGAAAGATGGCTGCCTGCTGCTATCGGAGTACTTCCCGAAGCATTCACCGAACAAAATCAATTGCTAAACAGCACCATGAAAATGGTTCGTGGAAAAATAGAAGAACGCTACAACGATTTTATAACATTCTTGTATACTCCTGCCGGAAAAAATATTATCAACGATTGGAATCAGGGGGCCTTATAAAAACAAGTCATTAAAAATACAGGGAGGAATGACAGTTGAAAATAAATCCCACAAATTATTGTTTCTTAAATAGGAAACAATTACCTTTGCGACAAAAGTAACCAAAATGGAAAATTATAAATTTCGAGTTGACTTCTTAGAAGAAGCAAAAATATTTTTAGACGGACTTGACGAAAAAGCAAGGGACAAGATAGTTTACAACATTTGGAAAGCTCGTAGCTCAAACGATAAAGAACTTTTCAAAAAACTTCAAGATGAGATTTGGGAGTTTAGGACTAAATTCAGCAAAACTTATTACCGACTTTTTGCTTTTTGGGATAAGACCGATAAAACCGACGCCGTTGTAATCTCAACTCATGGATTAATAAAGAAAGTGGACAAAATATCCAAAAATGAAATCGAACGAGCAGAGAAATTAAGAGAGAAATATCTTAAAGAAAAAACGAATAAGAAATGAAAACATATAGTTTAGAAGAATTGACCGATAAATATATCGGAGAAAAAGGGACGAAGAAACGCGACGAATTTGAAAATGAACTTCGCCTTGATTTATTAGGTCAAGCTATCAAACAAGCACGACAAGAACGTAAGTTAACACAAGAAGAACTGGGCGAACTCGTAGGTGTTAAAAAAGCTCAGATTTCTAAAATTGAAAACAGCACGACTGACGCGAGGTTTACAACAATACTAAAAGTGTTTAACGCATTAGGCGCAAAAGTTAATTTTAACGTAGAGTTGAACAAGCAAAGAATAGCTTACTAAAAAAACGAACGCACAATCTT
This sequence comes from Dysgonamonadaceae bacterium, assembly GCA_031253625.1. GTDB lineage: Bacteria > Bacteroidota > Bacteroidia > Bacteroidales > Azobacteroidaceae > JAIRVZ01. The sequence goes on along the minus strand of JAIRVZ010000048.1, from coordinate 26,304 downwards.
ACTTTTATTCGGCATAAGGCAATAAGAGTAGAAAGCAATATTTCATGCAAAAAAGCGTTATTTAAACAGTCAAAATATATTGTTGTGCATGAACAAACGGATTACTCTACTTTTTCTTTTTTTTGTTGTTTTTTCTTCGTTGATTTTCAATTCTTGTAAATCGGCAAAGTTGAGCGATGCTATTGCCAAAGAAGAACGAGGAGAATATTACGATGCTGCCGATATTTACAGACGGGTTTATTCCAAAACTTCTTCCACAAAAAAGAGAACCCTTAAAGGAAGTGTTGCTTTCCACATGTCCAATTGTTACCGGAAAGTCAATCTCTCCAAAAAAGCACAAACAGGCTACCAAAGCGCTATCAGGTATGGTTATACAGATAGCACTGCCGTTTTTTTTTATGCCCTGATGCTGCAACGCAACGGAAATTATACGGATGCTATCAAGCAATACAATGCTTTCTTAGAACTTGACCCTAATAACCGTTGGGCAAAAAATGGCATAATTGGTTGTGATTCGGCAGTCGTTTGGAAAAAAAATCCGACAAGATATACCGTTAAAAGAGAAGACAAAATAAACTCTCGCAGGAGCGATTATTCGCCCATGCTTGCAGGAGAACAATACGACCAACTTTACATTACTACCACTCGTGATGAAGTTATGGGAGGCGAGAGAAGTGCTATTACAGGAGTGAAATTCAGCGATATTTTTGTAGCAAAAAAAGATGAAAAAGGACAATGGCAGGCTCCGGCTCCATTGGAAGAAGGTCTTAATACAGAGATGGAAGAAGGAGCATGTTCTTTCACAAGCAATGGCTCAACGATGTATTACACTTTTTGTCCGCAAGACGAAGAACATCCTCGTACCGCAGAAATTATGAAATCGTCGCGTTCGGGCGCCAAATGGAATAAAGGTCAAAAAGTGGATATTTTCAATGATTCTTTAAAAATGGCAGCACATCCGGCAATCGATCCGAGCGGAAAATATTTGTACTTTGTATCGGATGTAATGGGAGGACAAGGCGGAAAGGATATATGGAGAATCGAAGTAGATGCAATAGGGCGTTCATATCCTGAAAATTTAGGGGCAGAAATTAATACTCCGGGAGATGAGATGTTTCCTTATATGCGAACAGATTCAATCATGTATTTTGCATCCAATGGTCACCCGGGCATGGGCGGATTGGATATTTTCAAAGCTACGTTAAAACCTAAAGGCAATTGGGTGGTAGAAAATATGAAATCACCTATCAATAGCAACGGTGATGATTTTGGAATCACTTTTGAAGGTAAAAGAGAATCCGGATTTTTCAGCAGTAACCGAAATGATGCAAGAGGACACGATCATATTTATTCGTTCTCTCTGCCAAGCGTAAATATTTTTGTGGAAGGTTGGGTATTGGATAAAGATGAAGAAATAGTCGAAAATGCAATCATCCGAATTGTAGGGAAAGATGGAACTAATGAAAAAATATTTGCTAGAAAAGATGGTAGTTATCGCTTGGAATTGACACGAGGAATGGATTATGTGATGATGGCCTCTGCTCCGGGATTCCTTAATCAGAAACAATCTTTAACTACACCCAACGATGAAAAAAGCGAGACATTCTATGTCGATTTTTCTTTGGCGTCGATAACCAAGCCTGTTCTGATTGAAAATATTTTCTATGATTTTAACAAAGCTACTTTGAGACCTGAATCCCAAAAAGCTTTGGATGAGTTGATTACATTGTTGAAAGACAATCCGAATGTTACTATCGAGCTGATGGCGCATACCGACAGAATCGGATCGGCCGAATATAACCTAAGTCTTTCACAACGACGGGCACAATCGGTGGTTGACTATCTGATAAAAGGCGGAATCGAAAAAGAGCGACTGACTGCTGTTGGTTATGGCAAAACTCAACCGAAAACTGTTACTCGAAATATTGCTAAACAACACGAATTCTTACCGGAAGGTAAAGTTTTGTCGGAAGAATTTATTCAAACGCTAACTCCACAACAGCAAGAAATTGCAGATCAAATCAACCGTCGTACAGAATTCAAAGTATTGCGAACAAACTATAGATTATTTTAAATTTCAAAAAAGATGTTATATTTGTAATATTGAATTTACTCATTACCCCTAAATCCCCTAAAGGGGACTTACAGCGTAAAAGGCCATAGTTGTTTCGATCTTTTCAGAAACTAAAGTCCCCTTTAGGGGATTTAGGGGTTAAAAAACATAAAACCATGAAGGATAATTATTGCGTAATTATGGGAGGCGGCATCGGGAGCCGTTTCTGGCCATCGAGCCGAGAATCAATGCCCAAACAGTTTCTTGATTTCTTCGGAACCGGAAGGTCTTTACTCCAGCAAACTTTCGATCGTTTTAATCAATTGATTCCTACGGAAAATATTTTCATTGCTACGAATGAGAATTATGCAGATTTGGTAAAACAGCAATTGCCGCAAATTTCAGATAGCCAAATTTTATTAGAGCCTACTCGCAGAAATACTGCTCCGTGTGTAGCTTATGCCGCTTATCGGATTTATGCGATTAACCCCAACGCCAATATAGTGGTTACTCCTTCCGATCATTTGATCATGTTGGAAAACAAGTTTTTAGAGAATATTCAAAACGGATTGGATTTTGTGAAAGCAAATCCTGCGTTATTGACTATCGGCATCAAGCCTACTCGTCCGGAAACCGGATATGGTTACATTCAATCGGCCGAACCCTATTCGGAAAACGTCCAAAAAGTGAAAGCTTTTACAGAAAAGCCCAACTACGAATTGGCTAAAGTGTTTTTTGAAAGCGGAGAGTTTTATTGGAATTCGGGGATTTTCATCTGGAATGTTAAAACGATTTTAAATGCTTTCCGTGAACATCTTCCCGATATTGCCGTCAGGTTTGATCAGAAAATGGACAAATTCAATACCGATCAGGAAAAAGCGTTTATTAATGCAGAATATCCGATGTGCCAAAATATCTCTATTGACTACGGAGTAATGGAAAAAGCCAACAATGTCTATTTCATTACCGCAACATTTGGCTGGTCTGACTTGGGAACATGGGGGGCTTTATATGATATTTCGGATAAAAGCGAGGCAAATAATGCTACGCTTAAATGTCATGCTTTGTATTATGAAAGCAAGGATAATATGGTTACGCTTCCTGAAGGCAAATTGGCCGTAATTCAAGGTTTGGAAGATTTTATTGTGGCTGAATCAGATAACGTTTTGCTTATTTGCAAAAAATCAGAAGAGCAGCGTATCAAGCAGTTTGTTGCCGATGCCGATTTGCAGTTTGGAGAAGATTATATTTGAAAATAAAAATGTTGATGTTAACAATATATAGGCTGCTCAAAATAAAAAATGAGCAGCCTATATAAACAACGTCTCTAACATTTTAATAATCAATACTTATAGAAATTTATTTTAAAAAAATCGCTCAAGGATATTGCGAATGTAAAAATATCCTGTATCTTTGCATCGCATTTTAGAGAAAATGCAATAAAAAAACAAGTTTGGTGTGGTAGTTCAGTTGGTTAGAATACCTGCCTGTCACGCAGGGGGTCGCGGGTTCGAGCCCCGTCCATACCGCAGAAAGAAGCCTAATTCTTAATTGAATTAGGCTTTTTCCCGTTTTTGCTACTCTGTATTTTCTTCTTCGTTGAAATATTTCTCATCAACAATATAATAGGAAGCTATTTTCTTGGTTACTCCTATACCGTTTTTGATAAGTAAATCAACAAGTTTATCCCCATTTATTAAAGTCAATGGAGCTGCTCCTTTCTCAAAGGCAGCATCTTTAGCTCCCTTAGCAAAGTCTGAAAGCGTAATAATAGTTCCTTGAAAAGCATCAAAACGATGCAAACTGCCTCGCAGTGCATCAAGAATAGGGCGATTAATGTTAGAACTTGTATTCCGTTTTACCTGAATAACCTCTTTTACAGTCGTAATACCATTTTGACTAACTCCTGTAACATCTACCCCTTTATCGTTGGATGGCGAAGTTACCTTCACATCATCATAACCCATCGACAAAAGTAAATCCTTTATGATGTGCTCAAATTGGTAGGGGGTGGTTTCTGCTAAATATTTCTTTAATAATTCTTTTTGCTCTTTATTGAATAGTTCAACATCTGTGATTAGCTGTGTTTCCTTATTAACAATAGGATTTGGATTTGTTTGCTCCACATTTCGCAAATAAAGCAATCCCTTATCAGTAATCGAATAAACATTTCCTTCTCGTTTGATATATTTTCTATCAATAAGATTGACTAACCTACGACGTAAGTAATCTTTGATAACTGAATCTTGTTTAATATTTGAATTGTACTTAGTATATTCTTCCCACTCTTCGAGCAAATCGGCACGTTTACCATTTTTTATCAAAGACAATTGTCGCAATACTTGTATTAATCCTTCTTCAATATCAATTTTTTGCATCACCTCATTTTCTGCTTTTCCAATAAAGGTTTTACCTTCTGCTGTTAGTTCATAAACACCATTGGATTCTGCAATTAAATGATAGCCCGATATTAAAAATTGGTCACCACGTGTCCAACGAGGATTAACGGTTTTATTACTTTCATGCCAAATTTTAGCTGCAATCTCTCTGTCTTTTCCTGTTAATCTTTCGGAAATCCATTGGTCTGGCTCTGTCCAATCTACTGTATTTTGAGGTGTTCCTCTTAGACTCCAAACAGTGTTCCACATATTTTTGAAGTCTTGCACAGGCATACTATTTATGATTTTCAACAGGTGAATAATGGTACTATATTCGGGATAAAGAGGAATTTTTATCATAGCTTTTATTTTGAATGTTGAGTATTTGTTCAATTTACAATCTAATTTTTTCAATTTGTATGTATTCTTTCATCATTTGAAACAATTTATTATTAGACTGATAATAGTCTTTCAATTCATCCAATATTGATGAATATTCTTTTAATTCAGGAAAAATTTTAATCATAACATCTCTGCTCCCTTCTGATTTCATAAATGAATGATATTTTAGTAAAATGTCTGAATCAGAATCAGTAGGTAAAACTCCAATTGCGGTTGCAATCAGTACTCTTCGTTTATTAAATCCTTCACTAGGAATCATTAGTATATCACAAAATATAGAATAAAGCTTATCATACTTCTTATAGATAACTTCAAAATGAGTAATAATATCTTGATTGAACAAAGCCTCTGATTCCACGCATGCTCTAAGCAACCAACTCCTTCCTTCTGAAACTTTATTCAAAGCATTCACAATATTTCCTCTATTGAAAACATCTAACGTATCTTCTAACTTTGCATATATAATCACATCCAATGCTTGCATCACTTGCATATAGCAATTCATTCGATGTTGATATAACGCCACTTTTACATCTTTCTCTGCGAGCAACTTTTGCAAGTCGTTTTGGTCGTCGCTTATTCTTTTCTGTAGTTCATTTTGCCCTTCACTTATTTGATTTTGCCTGCGACCTAAACGAAAAGTGATGACGATAATAACGATGGTTAATATCGATGTTACTATAAGATTCAACCAATCTAAAATATTACAAATACATATCATTCTCATATTCTTTTATTCTTTAGGAAATATATCTAACAGTTTATCCAATAATGGCTCAAATCCATTATAGTCAATTGCAGTAAGATTTCTGTAATTCTTTTCAATATGAGTTTTGATTTTAGAACTTGTTGGCTCCGTTATCATTTTAAAATCCTTAAATTTAGATTTTCTTCGTAACTCATCTACTATGTCTGAATAACTATTTTCATGAAATAAATCTTCTACAAAACAAGGTGACTTCTTACTTTTTGTTTTTATTGGTTCATACGCTGTTAGATAGTCTTCTTGATAAAATAGTATATCAATCTGACTATATGTCCCTTTTAGTTTGTTTATTTTTTCCCACCCATCAACACCTGCGTCATCGTAGTCAAAAATGTATAGTAGTTTTTTTATTGGGGGTAAAAGGTTAATTATTACATCATTAAAAAACGATTCTGTATTACTCGCACCACCTGTTGGAATAAATGCTAACTTTTTAAGCTCATTATATTTAGAGTCTTTTACAGAAAAAATATCAATCGCTTTTTTTATGTATTTAATGTCATTTGTCCCTTCAACAACAATAATATTTTTTGAACTTAAAATAAATGCCCCTTCTATATAACTAAACTCGCCATTTGTTAAATCGGAAATTTGTTTCAACTTGTCAATTGTTTCAATCTTTCCATTATCAACAAATCGAATGTTTTCTGCTTTCATTTTTTCTAAGAATACAGGGGAATGCGTGGTTAATATGCTATATCTTTTACTACTATCTATTAATTTAACTAATTCAGATTTTCTTGAAATATGAATATGTGAATCCGGTTCGTCAAATAGACATAAACTATTATCTGTTGCAAGTATATGAATAATCGTATTTGCGAGAATCATTCTTTTTTCTCCTTCGCTAAGACCTTCTAAGGTTGCACCATCATCAAAATGAATATTTATTTTTGAAATTAATCTATTATCAATACCAGTTGAACTACCATATAAAAAATAAAACAAAGTACTTGCTTGGTCTATGAAACTAATATTATTTACTGTATTTCTAAATTCTTCAACTGTATATGTTTGTTTTTTTCGCAATTCATCAATAAAAGCCTCTGTTGCTGTACCTGTCCATTTAGAAGAATTTTTATTTGCAAAACCAAATGAAATAGTACATTTTCTTTTCCCTAAAACACTATCAATAAATGCTTTTACATCAATATCTTCAGAATACAGCAAGACTAACATTGCTATTTCCCATTGCTCTTTATTGATATAAAACAGGAATGGTGGTGCAAATCCTTGTTGTTCAGCGGTTAATTTACCACAATATCTGTCATAAATAGGTTTGTAATAGTTTTCCCAAAGACGAGTATCTTCTCCACTATAAGAAGCTATAATATTTTTAGGAAGCATAGAAAAATTCAGTTTTTCACCTGTCATTAATCTACCATCCGTTATTTCATAATACTTACCTTCCAATGCATAACATATAGTATATGAAAATTCAAATTTCATATTTTTTGTTGTAGGAAGAGTTAAATGATGTAAACTATAAAAAATAGCGCTAATTAGCTCTAAAATATTACTTTTCCCAGAACCATTCAAACCAATAAAAGAACAATAATTTTCTGAATGTTCAAAATCAATAGATATATCTTTCAGATTTTTATAATTTCCCGTTATAGATAAAGAATACAATTTGAACCCTGATTTCGATATATCTGTTGGTTTATACCTTAATTCCATAGTTTCATCAATATTACCATTCTCATACCAAGGATGAGTAGTTAACTGATTTTCACTAAGAAAATTATTAATATACCAAACATTACCTGATGTTCGTTTTTCGCATCCTAATGCATTTACAAATTGGCGTTTTGTCATGTTTACAGCTTTTTTATCAGCTCGAATACCATGTGCAATTTTTCTGAGTTCTTCCAGTGTCATACTATAAATTCATTCAAATATTTCTTTTTCAAATTCTTTTATTGCTCTCTTTCGGCTTCCTTCAGCACTTTGACGAAGAGTTTGTATTTCCTCTTTCATGCTTTGAACATGATTTGCAATTTCTTTTTGGACAGAAAGTTCAGGCAGAGGGAATTTAATCTTTTGTAAATTTCCAACTCCTAATTCTGTTTGTTTTGTTGATTGGGCAGATTTTATGGAATCAACTTGTTGTTGTCCATATGAACTATTAAATACAATTGTATAATAATTTGGATAAATTAATTTCGGATTTACACGAAGTAATAATATGTGACTATCGTATATGAAATTATCAAAACCTTTCTTTATTGTACTTGCTCTACCGATAGTTCCTTCACCTGTCGAATTAATCAAAATATCACCTATTTGTGTAAAATGATTTTTATTTAAATTCTTTATCCAGTTATCATCAACTGATTTAGCATAAGAAAGCTCTATCTCATTCCATCTATTACATTTTTGATTCAATATAATCGAATCTAATTTATCAGAGTATTTAGGACTTTTCCCTCGAAGTATTTCTTGGGATAATCCTAAATTAGACTCAAATGACTGAACTTCATATTTTGAAGACAAATATTGATTTTGTCTTAATATTTTATCTATACCCCATTCTTTAATTAAACTTGAATTGATAAAAGTTAGATTTTTTATTCCATTTTTTTTATTTTTTATTTCTATCCCTAACACATCAAACAAATACTCATCAATTTCTTTTTCCAAATTGTTAGCTTTTTGTTCTAACGCTTCTGTTTGTCGAATATTAGCATTATAGTTTTCTACAATACGAGTTTGCTCCTCTAATGAAGGTAAAGGAATTTTCAAACTCTTTAATGTATCAAAGGTTAAGTTTTGCCTTACAGAACCCGTTGTACTTTCATTGATTACTTTGTTAAAAATCTCAGTTCTAAAAGTCAAATATAAATATTCTGGTAACAAATTCTCTTCACAACTAAAAACAACATAAGCAGGACTTATATAATCATTTATATGCTCCTCTTTTTTTATTCCAATAGATCCTACATTTATACGATATGGATTATAAGCTATCCAGCCTGTCTCCATTCTCTTATAGGATTGGTTTATTTCCTTCCCCTTTTGAGTATATGCATCAAAAATTCCTTCTTTATTATTTACACCTAAGATTCCATGGTCAACATCTTCATCTTCAAATATTTTGTATTTTTTATTTTCCTCTCTAATATATTGCCTCAATGGTACCTGATTAAATCTTGAACCTAAAGTTTTACGAGTATATCGTTTTACATCCCACAAAGTAAAATTAGGAAAGGGTACAAAATGAAGATATGTTTTTGTTGCCACTTGCATCGTATTATTTCTTTCTTTCATAAAATACTTCCGGTTCTCCTACCAAATTCCCTTCTGCTATAGGGATACGATATATTTGATGATCATCCATAATCTGGTAACCTATTTTCGAGAACTTATTACTCCAAAGTTGGTTAGCTTTACGATAAGCTGTGTACTGTATCTCTAATGGTTCCAGTTCATTCTCAATAGCTGCTCCAGTAGTACTGATACCTGCTTTTTCCACTTCGGCCAACGGTATATCATACTTGAATTGGGATTTTACCGATGATTTTACTTCTGTTTCTATTTGGATTTCTATTTCTCTTTGCTTGGCTTTTAAATCTTTTTTATCGTCTGCTGTTTTACCTTTTTCTCCTAATTGTTGCTCTATTTCCGTTAATTCTGTTTTGTATTTAACAGTGACTTCTTTTTCAGCTTTCTTTTTGATGGTGCTATATTGTTTGGCTTCTTCTTCGGTAAATTTTTTAAAGAAAAGTAAACTTGGTTTCACTGTTGCACCCGAAGCAATGAATACGTCTTGAGGAATCGAAACAATCAATACAATTTTAGCTTTGCTTTCCACAAACTCTCGTACTTTTTGCAAATTGGTATTATTCAATACACCTTCGGGCAATACAATGCCCATTCGTCCACCAGGTTTTAATAAATTCAAACAACGTTCAATGAACAATACTTCGGTAAGCGTACTCATCAAGCCTGTTTTGTAAAGCGAAAGTAACGATTTATCAATATTGTCATTAATTTGACCTAAAGCTTTTGTGTAAGCATCTCCATAACGTTCGGTATATTGCTCAATACGTGCTTGGTCTTTATATTTATCGGCTTCAGTTATTTTTAATGATTTTTCTACACGAGAACCAAAAGGCGGATTAGTTAAAATTATATCAAATCGATTTTCAAAAATACCATTTACATTTAATAGGCCATCATTATGATGGACACCACCATGACCATCGCCGTGCATAATCATATTCATTTTTGCCGTCCGACTCATACGTGGATTGGCATCAGTGCCAAAAATACAATCGTATGATAATACTCGTAATCGGCTTTTAGGATTATTAATGTCCAATTCAGCATTGAGCACAGCAAACAAATTATTTACTTGCGAATCTATTTCTTCCTTCTCCTTATCCGAGATTTTTTCGTAATTATCTGTGTAATATTGTGCTTTGATGTGCTCTTTTTCTTCGTGAATCTCTTGCTCTATTTTTGCCCGTACATATTCAAACGCTTTAATCAGAAAACCACCACTACCGCAACAAGGGTCACAAATGATTTCGCCTTCTTCGGGATCGAGTATTTTTGTCATAAAATCAACAATAGTACGAGGAGTAAAAAATTGTCCCAATTCACCGCGGAATGTTTTTCCTAAAAACTGCTCAAAAGCAATCCCTTTCACATCGTCAGAAGTAGTTGAAAGATTGTAAATCTGTAATTCTTCTACAATAGATTCAAAACTATTTTCTCGGATTTTCAACGTGTCATTAGGGTCAAATAAGTCATCATTTTTAAAATCCGACTTGGTTTGTTCAAATAAAAATTGATAGAAATCTGGGCTTTCTGCGGGACGATATTTATTGTAGCTTTCCCTTGCTTTTTTAAACTCCTCTTTTGAAAAAATTTGAGCACCACTATTACTTCGTTCATATCGAATTTTAATGAAAAGAATTTTGCTTATTTCATCAAAAGCCGCTTCAGGAGAAAGTTTATCATTATTACGGATAATATTATGACATTTAAAAAGAAGCTTTGAAAATTCATCGCGAGTAAAAGCCTTAGTTTGCTTCAATAACTCATCAACTTTTTTAACATTATTAGCAATACTTGCATTCGGAATATCAACAATTTCTTCTAAACGCTTTGGCATTTTTCCTTTTATTACACGGAAAATACGTGTTTCTTTCAAATTGCTGGTAACAAAAAAATCAGCTCCTGCCCATGAAGCGTAGTTATATCCTTGAAAATAATCGTCTTCACGAATAGTAATGTGTTCGGCTTTACATTCAACTACAATAATAGGACTATTTTCTTCTGTTTTATCCTTTGCGTTTCGCCAAACAACGATATCGGCCATCGCTCGCCCTTGTCCGCGTTGCGAATTACTTACTTGAATTTCCTGTGCTATTTGGTCAATAGAAAAACCATAATTGTTTACTAATCGACAAATATACTCCTGCCGAACAACTTCTTCCGGTTTTGTTATCAGCCATTTGTTTTTTAATGGTGCAAAGATTTTATTATCTTTTATTTGAATTTCCAAAGACATAATATTTTTGAGTTTTTTATTTTTGCGAAGATACAAAAATACTTGACACGAAATAATTTAGTACTTATTTTTGCTTACATTATCGAGTTTTACAATTAATAACTTGAATTAATTAGAGTAATATAAAACTAAATACTGTCCATAAGGTTGAGTATATAATGCACACTTCGACCACTACCTTGCTCGATTAATGCAGCCATTTCTGTTAAATGTTGCAGATCGCGCGTAGCAGTAGCTTTCGAGATTTTATTGATACTCATATATTTTTTTGCCGTCATTCCACCTGCGAAACCTTCTGCGCCGGCATCAAACATTTTGTTGATTACTTTGAGTTGCCGCTCATTCAATTCATTTTTGAATTTGTCGAAAAAATGGGTTTTCTGTATCGAAAACGAAATGATGTTTATTGTTATTTGCTGTGCTTCGAGTAGCATTTTGGTAAAATAAATCAGCCAATTATCTATTTGGAGTGTATCTTGCGAATTTTTCAATGCGGCATAATATTCTTTTTTGTTTTTTTCAATCGCAGTAGCAATTGCCATTAAAACAGGCTTTTCGAGTGATTCCGACAAAGATTTCTCAATCAATGCTCGCCCGATTCTGCCGTTACCGTCTTCAAACGGATGTATGCTTTCGAAATACAAATGCGTAATGGCTGCTTTTATGATAATTTTCTGAATATTGCCGTTCGTTTTGAAACTATTATACCACTTTACAAACTGTTTCATTTCTGCAGGCACACGAACAGACGGCGGAGCCTCGTAATGCACAATTTCTTTTCCAAGGCTACCTGAAATTATTTGCATCGGCTCATTGTCCTTGCGGTATTTTCCTGCATTGATATATTTTGAGCCGGAAAGAAGTATTAAATGCCAATTTTTTATTGTTTTTTCCGAGAGTTTTGTTTGAAAATCATCTCTTACCTGTAACATCAATAGGGCTACATTTTCGGCTCGTTTGTCTTTTATATGTTCTTTACCGACTGTCAAACCAAGTTTTTTTCGGATTGACGACATTAAATCCTGTCGGGAAATCATTTCGCCCTCTATTTCAGATGTTTTTTGTGCCTCGGAAATAATTATTCTAATAAGATTTTCCTGCTGTTTCTGCAAATCAAAAGATTTTTGCATACCATTTACTTCGCCGATATTTTCAGCGAACTTTTGTGCAAATTCATCTATAACATTCTCATTATAAGAAAAATTTGCCCATTCTTCGTGTTGCCAATTATACATTTTTGAGCCAATTAAAATAAATAATCGGCTCAAAGATATAAAAAAAATTGAGCCAATTATAAAGTTTAATCGGCTCAAAAAAAATATCACATTTATATATTTAATTGTACCAAGATAGAAAAAGATAAAAACATTATCTTTGTATTCAAAAAATTAATGTATATGAACATCAACCCCACATTTATCGACATAAAAAACTCTGAAGAGGTAAGTACTTACATAAAACAAGCCGACGCTTCGCTCAAAATCTTGGGTTATACCGAACATAGTTTTGCTCACGCGACACAATGTGCCGAAAAGGCAGAAATATTACTCAAAGAGCTGGGTTACAGCGAACATGAGATTGATTTAGCGAAAATTGCTGCTTATATGCACGATATTGGCAACGTGATAAATCGCATTGACCATGCTCAAAGCGGTGCAATTATGGCGTTTCGCATTCTCGACAAAATGGGAATGAGTCCGGAAGACACCGCAGCCATCATAACTGCTATCGGCAATCACGACGAAAAAACAGCAGTTCCGGTAAATGCCATTGCTGCTGCGGTAATACTTGCCGATAAAACTGATGTGCGTCGTAGTCGCGTGCGTAGTAAAGATACTATTTATTCCGACATTCACGACAGGGTAAATTATGCAGTAGAAAAAACAGAATTAAAACTAAATAAAGAAGAGAAAACCTTGACTGAACATTTTACCATTGACCTCAAAATATGTTCGGTAATGGATTATTTCGAGATTTTTTTAGATCGAATGTTGCTTTGTTGCAAAGCTGCCAATTTTTTCGGGCTCAAATTCAAGATTTGCATCAATGGAAGTAATTTGCTGTAATATGTAAAACTTCATATTACATTCCATTACTAAAAAAGTGATTGCTGTATATATACTTCCGGATGATAAAATCGCATACGGTTATCTATATTCAATTCAGCGCATTGTTCTGCGAATGTTTCTGTTAATGCTTTGTAATTAGGACTGAAACATTCGTATTGTTCTCTGAAACGAGATTGATATTTTTCTTTGAACCCCGCAAAACAGTTGTCCAAAGCTTTGTAAAAATATTCTCGCGAACCTTTACGCAAAGTTACTCCAAACATGGGAAGAATATACGATGCTCCTGATTCTTTTGCTTGTTTTACAATTGCAGTAATATTTTCTTTGGTATCATTGATAAACGGAAGTACCGGCATCAAAGTGATACCGGTGTAAATCCCTTTTTCTGCCAATATTTTCATTGCTTTGAATCTTTCGGACGATGGCGGTGCATGAGGTTCTATTTTCTGCGAAATGGAATCATCAGCCGTAGTAATAGTGAAACTAACTGCCGCATAAGTTTTTGAAATATCCTGTAAAATATCCGCATCGCGCTCTACCAGATTACTTTTGGTGATGACATGAACCGGAAATTTTTCTTTTGCGATGATTTGTAAGGCTTTGCGGGTTAGTTGTAAGTCTTTTTCGATGGGCATATATGGGTCGTTCATCGAGCCGGTGCCTATGGTTGCCCTGTTTTTCTTTTTGGAAAAGAGTTCTTTAGCCAACAATTCCAACGCATTTTTCTTTACCGAAATCGTGGAAATATCATTTATTCCGTAACATTCGCTCCGTGTGTCGCAATAAATACAACCATGCTGACAACCTCGATAAAGATTCATGTTATAGGTAATCCCAAACCATGTATCTTTTTCTCTGAGTTTAGATAATATGCCCTTTGTTTCAATGTATTGAATCATACATATAACAACATGGTATAAAGCTGTTTATAATTTACCTTCTTTTGCTTTTTCCTTGGAATTTTTTCCGATTGTCGCTATTACTACCACCCCGATTGTCGTTACCGCCGCGGTATTTATTACTTTTTTCAATTTTTTTCCGTCGGTCTTCGGAAGGAGTTTCTTGTGCAATTTCAACAGCAACTTTGCGACCTAAGAAATTGATATTTTTCAATCCTTTGACGACTTTATGGCTGTCGGCCTCACGGACTTCGAAAAACGAAAAGTTTTTCATCAAATCGATACGGCCAATCTCAATTTTCTTTCCGGGAATGTAGTCATTGACTATACCGATAATATCCGGCGGACGAATTCCATCCATTCTTCCTAAGTTAATAAATAGTCGGGTAAAACCTTTTTCGGCAGACCTGCCGGTTCCACCACCGTTGCTATTTCTTTCTCCTCGGCCGTCTCTTTCTTTGCCGCTGCGTTCTTGTTGCTGCTGCGGGATTTCAATCTCTCCGGCATCCTGATAATAATCAATCAGTCGATTAAACTCTAAAGAAATAACGCGCTTAATAATATCTTCTTTATCTAACCAGTCGAGTTTACGGTAAATCGATGGCATCAAAGGGCCGATTTCTTCTTCATTGACTTTCACTTTTTCAATTTGAGCCACAAGACTGAAAAGTTGTTTTTCACAAATCTGCTTTCCGGTAGGAATTTCTCCTTTTTCAAAACTGCGGTTGAGGTTTTTTTCTATTCCCTTGATTTTGCTCTTTTCTTTCGTATGAATAATCGCAATCGAAGTTCCTGTGCGCCCGGCACGACCTGTACGTCCGCTGCGATGGATATAAGATTCTACATCATCGGGCAAACCATAATTAATAATATGTGTCAGTTCTTCCACATCCAAACCACGGGCAGCCACATCGGTAGCGACCAACAATTGTATGTTTTTCACGCGGAAACGGTGCATCACATAATCGCGTTGCTGTTGCGATAAATCTCCATGCAACGAATCGGCATTGTAACCGTCTTTGATTAGTAAATCAGCTATTTCTTGCGTTTCTTTACGGGTACGGCAGAAAATAATTCCATAAATATTAGGATGATAATCTGCGATGCGTTTTAGCACCAAATATTTATCCTTGGCATGCACCATATAATAAATATGTCGCACGTTTTTCGTTCCCTCATTTTTCTTGCCGATAACAATTTCCTTCGGAGAACGCATGTATTTTTTCGTGATTTTGGCTATTTCGGCAGGCATTGTAGCGGAGAAAAGCAACATATTCCTGTTTTCGGGGATATATGACAAGATTTCATCGATGCTTTCGGAAAAACCCATATTCAACATTTCGTCGGCCTCGTCGAGGATAACATTGCGGACTTGCTCTAATTTTACAGTTTTGCGCTTTATTAGGTCGATCAAGCGTCCGGGAGTAGCAACTACAATGTGTACGCCTCTTTTCAACGACTTGATTTGACTTTCTATACTCGAACCACCATATACAGGAAGCACTTTCAGACCGTCGATATATTTGGAATAATCGTTTAAATCGTCTGCAATCTGCAAACAAAGTTCACGTGTGGGACACAGAATAACAGCTTGAGGCTGTATATTATCTACATTTATTCGTTGGAGGATAGGTAAACCAAAAGCAGCAGTTTTTCCGGTTCCGGTTTGTGCCAAAGCAATAACTTCATTATCATTTCCGAGTAAATAAGGAATCACTTCCTCCTGTACTGGCATGGGAGACTCATATCCCATTTCACTGATTGCCCTGATAATGGAAGGGGCAACGCCTAATTCTTCAAATGTTTTCAAAATAATTTTCTTATATTATGGGGAGTTTCCTCGCTACGTTCGGAATGACGGCTCTTTGCACGCACTTGTCATTCCGAGCGTAGCGAGGAATCGGCTGCAAAGGTAAGGAATTTGTTTAATTCTTTGGAGGATACAGCAATAATTCTTTCAATTTCTCTCTTTTTGCGGTTGTCAATTGTAATTCATTTTCAAAATATTCATCTAACGAACCGTATTCTTTTTCAATATATCTGCGGGTATACTCAATTATTTCTTTTTGAGGAGCAAGTAATACAGTCAATGCCTCTTGTACTTCAGGGGAAAATCTGTCTGCATTTTTCACTATTCCTTTAAAATCTATATACTCGATAGATTGCATATAATCCTGATGAATTTGTTCTACGTCTATATCTAAAGCGGCGAGGGTTAAAGCCATAACAACTCCGGTTCTTACCTTCCCTAACGTACAGCATACAATAAGTGGATAATTGGAAGAATCTGCCAAAATTTCAAAATATCGCTTGAAATTATCGGTATTATTTTTTACTAAAGAAACATGTAAATCCTCTTGAAAAACCAAGGCATCACCTTTTTTCATTTGTCCTCCGATGACTTTTCTTACAAGAGTTAGAGGCTCAATACCTTCTAATGGTAATCGATAAGTCTGTTCCATAGAAAAAGAAGAGGGCGCAGCTTTGACCTCCTTATCAGTCCTTAAATCTACTACGGATTTGATATGCAGGGCTTTCAATAATGCAATATCAGATTTGCTGGCATTGGAAATAAGTCCGGAACGATACAGTTTTCCCCATTTTATCTGTTGTTCATTTTGATTACGAAATCCTCCTTCTTCTCTAAAATTAAGAATGTTTTCTGTCTTTATAACCCGATTCGAAGTAATTGCACACAGATTTTTCCCAAAAACCAATTTGAAGTAGCTACGAGCAAAATCGCCTTTCTCCATTGTGGCAACGCCCTCTTGGATAGGGAGTTCCAGTTCGACTTCTTTA
Organism: Dysgonamonadaceae bacterium; assembly: GCA_031253625.1. GTDB lineage: Bacteria > Bacteroidota > Bacteroidia > Bacteroidales > Azobacteroidaceae > JAIRVZ01. The sequence continues at coordinate 9,417 of JAIRVZ010000048.1, read as the reverse complement.
TCTGAAAAATTATTCGGGTCGTTTGACCTGTAGATTTTTACTTTCCCATCAATAGAGGGAAAGATTTCCCATTTAATGACATAATCACCGGAATTGGTTGTTTCACAAACGATGTCAATATCATAATCTGCCTTTTCTGCACAGGAAGAGAATAAAACGAAACATCCCAATATCAAACCCGGTAAAAGTTTATCTGTCATAGCATCCAAATTGATTATATAGACAAAGTTAATAACAAAAACGACTGTAAATCTGCTATTAATAATATTTAACGTCGATTTTACATTATCTTTGTATATTAAAGCAATGTTACTGTCATGTTTACATAAAAATTTAATTGAAGCCGGTTGTGATGAGGCCGGAAGAGGTTGTTTAGCGGGTGCTGTTTTTGCTGCATCTGTTATTCTTCCGGCAGATTTTGTGTGCGAAGAATTAAACGATTCCAAGCAATTAACAGAAAAACAACGATACAAGTTAAGAGAAATTATAGAAAAAGAGGCCTTGGCTTATGCCGTTGGAATTGTTTCTCCGGCAGAAATCGATGAGATTAATATACTGAATGCTTCTTTCTTGGCGATGCACCGGGCAATAGAACAATTGACCTCAACTCCCGATCATTTATTAATTGATGGAAATCGTTTCAAAAAATATAAAAGTACTCCTCACACTTGCGTAATTAAGGGAGATGGTAAATATTTGTCAATTGCTGCGGCTTCGATTTTGGCGAAAACTTACCGTGATGATTATATGCAAGAACTGCACTCCGAATTCAGCATGTATGATTGGAATAACAACAAAGGCTATCCGACAAAAAAACACAGAGAGGCGATTAAAGCATTTGGAGCAACAATCTATCACAGAAATAGTTTTACTTTATTACCTGACGACAGACAACTAACGATAGAGTTTGAGGTTTAAAGAACGCAGATGACACGGATAACGCAGATTTTCGCGGATAATAAAATTATACGTCTGTGTTTATCAATAATATAAAATCTGCGTAAATCCGTGTCATCCGCGTCATCTGCGTTCAAAAAACTTATGAGACAACATTAAAATGCAATAACCGACTTTATTCTTCGTTAATTATAAGACGTTCAAGAATTTTTCGGATGAATAAATATTTTCTCATAATAATCATTTTCTGCTTTACCGGTTCGTTTTCTGTTTTTTCGCAAGCGCAAATACAACGACAAAAAATAAAAAACCAGCCGTATGGAGATCAGCGACTGTACCATTTCGGATTGGCAGTCGGATTAAATTTTCAGGACTTGATTCTTACCAATTCGGGATATACAGGAGAGAATGGAGAAACTTGGTTTTCCGAAATTCCCAACTACAAGCCGGGGTTTAGTGTGGGATTGCTTGCTGATTATTACTTAAACCCTTTTATGAACCTGCGGTTTACTCCTACCTTACATTTCGGAGATTTGGGATTCAAATTTATAGAAGAAAGTTCTCAAGAAACACATTCTGCAACCATTCGTTCTAATATCCTGATGTTTCCTGTCGATGTAAAATTCAGTTCGATGCGCTCAAATAATTACAGACCCTATTTTTTGGTCGGAGGATATGGCTCACTCAATCTGGGAAGAAAATTAAACGAAGCTGTTTTATTAAAAACATCCGATTACGGTTTAAGTTTCGGGATAGGTTGCGATTTCTACTTGCCCATCGTCAAAATTTGTCCGGAAATCCGCTTTTGTTTCGGGTTGGCAGATTTGATCGAAAAAGACCGTCCCGATTTACGTGACGAAAGTCTGCGCAGATACTCAAATGCTATCTCAAAAGGAACTTCTCGAATGATTGTTTTTTCAATCAATTTTGAATAAAGAAGACATATTCGCTAAATAAAAAAATCCCGCTGATTATTATTCCGCGGGATTTTTTAATTCCTAGATTCCATTTTCTTTCTCAAAACTGCAAATAAGGCTCTTCTTAAGATACACACACACTACTAATAAAAATTCTGAAAGCTACTTATCACAAGCCACATGACAAAATTGGGGATAAAAAAACTCAAGATACCTCTGTATCAATTTGTGTTGAAAGAAAAATGGAACTCAAGAATATTAAACCTTTCGATTTAATATCTCTGCAAACGTAAGCATTTTTTTCTTTGGTTCAAAGAAAAAATTACAAAAAAAATGCAAATAAAAAATAATCTTGTATTTTTGAGGACATTTATGCGAAAATGAAACACAAATATAACATTTATTATATGAAAAATAAGTTATTTCCGCTCTTTGTCCTTATTTTTTTTGGGCAATCTGTCTTTTCTCAAAAAGAAATTAAGGTAGAATCATACAGATCTTCCGAATTACTTTCGGTTTTTGTACCGGTAATCATCGATAGTGTAAATATTGCAGGAAAAAGTTTCTCCGATAAAGATTTGTTAAGTACTCCGGTTAATTTCGAGCAAGTTTTTTTAAGCAAGAAAATATTAAAGGCCGACACTTCCGGTATCGTTTCTCTTCCTCATTATGATTGGAATTCAAAGAGGCCCCGGCAGGATAAAGCGATTCAATTACTTTCGTTCAATATTGATGCCGACAGATTTTGTAAAGCCAAACTTTCTATCACCTGCACAGAAATGTTTGAAGTCTACATCGATGGAGAAAAAGGAAAAAGTAAGGAAACCAAAGAAAGTGACTTGTCGAAATCTTCAAGCATTAATGTTGATTTAAAATTGGAACCACGGCAATATTCCGTAGTTATTAAGCGGTTGGCCACATTCAGCAATTTCGATACACCGGAAATCAAAACGGTTTTAATTCCTCAAAAGAACGATTCCCTGACTCAATTTCGTATTTCGTTGAACGATAAAAGACGAATCACAATTAATGATATTATCGAAGGAAACCGTATCACAGGATCAAGTATTTCTCATTCGGGAAAATATTTCACTGCAAAATATACAGCTGTATATGATGGAGGAAAAAGTGTTGTAACCAATGAACTGAGAATTTTGAACGGCAACCGACCGATTTACCGGTTTCCTTCAAACATTCAGCCTTATTGGATGCCTTCTTCCGACAGAATTATATATTACAAAGATGGTGTCAAAAATAAAGACGTATACATTTTTGACCCGGAAACGCTAGAAGAGAAATTAATCGGTGAAAATATAACGTTCGAATCATTTTATGTCGTTCCTGATGAAAAATCTATGATTTTGGCGGTTGATGAAAGTATGCCAAACGACAAATCTGCACTTAGAAGACATCTTTCTCCTTCCGACCGGTCGGGTTCATTCAGAAAGAGACACAGCCTTTTCAAGTACGATTTTTCTCAACAGACGACAGAAAGATTGACTTTCGGGCAAACCAATATGTACGTTTGCGACATCAGTCCCGACAGCAAAAGGCTGATGTTTATGACCACCGAAGAAGATTTAAGTGAACGATTATTTTATAAATACGACTTGTTGATGATGAATTTGGGAACTTCCGACATCGACACGTTGGCGCAGGATAGATTTATATCCGATGCTTCTTTCTCTCCCGATGGGAAACACATAATTATACAGGGAAGTGCAGAAGCTTTCGACGGAATAGGATTAAATATTCTTCCCGACCAAATTTCTAATCCTTTCGATGTGCAGGCTTTTATCATGGACTTGAAAAACAAGCAGATAACGGCTTTTGCCAAAGATTTTAATCCGTCTATACAATCTTGCGATTGGTCGGTTTTCGATAATAAAATATATCTGACATCGGAAGACAAAGATCGTGTATCAATTTATACCTATGATACAAAAAATGAAAAATTTGAAAAATTAGATTTGAAAGAAGATATAATTGCGGATTTTAGTCTTTCTAAAACGGCTCCACAAGCTTTGTACAGAGGGCAAAGTGTAAGCAATTCTTATCGTCTTTATTCTTTCAATTTAAAATCGAAATCTACAGAGTTATTATCCGACCCTTTCGGTGAGCAATTATCCGAATTATCGTTGGGAAAAGTTGAAGACTGGAACTTTACAACATCTACCGGTTGTGAAATCAAGGGACGGTATTATCTTCCACCTAATTTCAATCCCAAGCAAAAATATCCGATGATTGTTTATTTCTACGGAGGAACGAATCCGACATCACGAAACTTTGAAAGTCGCTACCCGTTGAATGTTTATGCGGCATTAGGATATGTGGTGTATACGCTACAACCGAGTGGAGCAACAGGTTTCGGACAAGAATTTTCGGCCCGCCATGTTAACGCATGGGGAGAACCTACGGCCGATGAAATTATCGAAGGAACCCAAAAATTCTGTGAAACTCATTCTTTTGTGGATAAAAATAAAATAGGATGTATAGGTGCCTCTTACGGTGGCTTTATGACTCAATTCCTGATTACAAAAACAGATATCTTTTCAGCAGCTATTTCTCATGCAGGCATTAGTTCGATTGCCAGCTATTGGGGCAAAGGTTATTGGGGATATTCTTACGGTGGAGCAGCGACCGCCGGAAATTTTCCTTGGAATAATCCGGAATTATTCACGGGGCAAAGTCCTTTGTTTCACGCAGATAAGATCAATACACCTCTCTTACTGTTGCACGGAAGTTCCGACACCAATGTGCCTGTCGGAGAAAGCATTCAAATGTTTAATGCCCTAAAATTATTGGGAAAACCTGTCGAATTTATTGAAGTCGAAGGTGAAAATCACTCCATATCAGCATACAAAAAACGCATTGACTGGAATAAAACAATTTATGCGTGGTTTGCCAAGTGGCTGAAAGACCAACCGGATTGGTGGAATGAACTTTATAAGGATTAAAGATTAAAGACAAAGAGCGAACAATTCTTCTAAGGTAAATCCCTGAAAGTCGGGGATTGCCAACACTACTTTATCTTGGATTGTTTCTTTCGGATTAGTTGTGGATAAGCCTATTACCTTCATTCCGGCAGCCGTTCCGGATTGGATACCGGCAAAAGAATCTTCAAACACAAAGCAATCGGAAGGATCGGCGCCTAAATCTTTCGCAGCCAAAAGATAACACATCGGATTGGGTTTTCCCTCAGTGATGCGTCCGGCTGTTACAATCGTGTCGAACAGTTCGTTGAAATGATATTGTTCCGCCACAACCGCAACTTTTTCGACTCCCGAACTTGTTACCAAACCGGTTGGGATGCCGACCTCTTTCAGCAAACGAATAAATGCAATTGCGCCCGGTACTTCCGGATAATCCATACTCAATTCGAATTCGCCATACATTTTAACGAGCAGGGAAGTTTCTTCTTCAGACAGATGAGAGAAATAGTTATTCAATATATTGGGCGTTGTTGTTCCCTTTATCAAGGTTTCAAGTCGTTCAATATCAGGACGGTATTTTTTCCCTATGGCGCTCCAAAAAACATCATATTGAGGCTCGGTATCGATAATTACGCCATCTAAATCAAATAAGGCATAGATTTTCTTTTTCATTTCTTTGCTAAAAGCGACATTAATATATATATAACAATAGTCAGACTAATGCCTGATAAGTTAAATATGGCAAACAAAGCAATTGCCGTTGCAATCAAAATATAACGCGACTCATTTCCTTTCCATCCGTAGTTTTTGGGTTTTAGCGAAAACATCGGGATTTCCGAAACCATTAGATAAGAGAACAAGAATATGCCAAGTGCAACTCCTATTATTTTGTACTGCGGAAAAATATCTACTCCGGGTAGTGTATAAATCAAAGACCCCCAAAATAAAGCATTGGCCGGAACGGGCAATCCGATAAAAGAAGATGTTTGACGTTCATCAACATTGAATTTAGCCAACCGCAAAGCAGAAAAAATGGGAATTAAGAACGCTAAAAGAGCAACAGATGCATAAGCAGGATAATTATCAAGCAACGCCTTTTGCAGGAAAACATAAATCATCATTCCGGGAGCCACACCGAAACTAACAACATCGGCCAACGAATCAAGTTCTTTTCCGAGATTGGAATATGCGTTTAACAAACGAGCCGCAAACCCATCTAAAAAATCGAAGACAGCAGCCATGATAATGAAGATAAATGCTCCTAAGGGATTACCGTTCAATGCCATCACACAAGCCATACATCCTGAAAGCAAATTCAGGCACGTAATCATATTGGGAACATTTTTCATAGGCAAATTATTTGAGGCGGGCTATGGCAGTCCTGTTACCGTAAACTTTATCATCGGGTTTGACCAATACTTCTGTTCCAAGGGGAAGATATAAATCAACGCGCGAACCGAATTTAATAAATCCTAATTGTTGGTTGATTCGGCAATTTTGTCCTTCTTTCGTATAAGTAACAATACGCTTGGCCAAAGCTCCCGCAATCTGACGTACCAATATTTTTTGTCCGGATTCGGATTCTATAATAATTGAAGAACGCTCGTTATCAACGCTTGATTTTGGCAGATAAGCAGCCATAAAACGACCTCGCTGATGAGAAGAATGCAATATTTTTCCGCCTATCGGAATCCAATTGATATGCACATTGAAAACATTCATAAAAATAGATAATTGCAAGCGGTCTTCTTGGAAAAAATCGCTTTCTTTTACTTCTTCTATAACCACGACCGTGCCGTCGGCAGGGGCTACAATGACGTTATTATCGACTACTTCGAATATGCGTACCGGCCTTCTGAAAAAATTAAGAATTATAAGGAAGAATACAGTAGAAGTGAAAAGGATAAAGTAAAAAAACAATGATTTTCCAACCAAATAGTAGATAATAAGGTTCAACAAAAGCAGTCCGACTGTAGTTACTGCAATCGTTTTGTACCCTTCTTTGTGGATTGTCATTTCAGTTTTTTTAAGTTATTTTTGTATCTTTTTCCTTTAGAGCACAAAGGTAAACTGATTTTGGTTAAAAAACAAATTTTTTCGATTGCCGTCGGTTTAAACCGACGGTAATTGAAGAATTATTTATTGAAATCCCTTAGTTTAATGTTGGTGAAAACTTTTTTGGTGTGCAATGGAAAATCGCCCTGCATAATCCAACCGTAATAACCGGGGTCTTCTTTAAATACGTCGGCAACTAAGCGTCCTTTGTATTTTCCAAAGTTGATAACTTCCTCTTTTTTATCGTTATAAACTACCCGTCCGGCAAAATCGACGTTATTACCAAAGCACGAATATTCCGACAAGAAATTCACATCATTCTGCAAATCCTGATAGCGGTCTAATTGAGCTTTCAATATTTCATAAGTTGCTTTAGTATCGGCCTCAGCACTGTGAGCATCATCTAAATCCGAATCGCAATAAAACTTATAAGCTGCGGAAAGCGTTCGCTGTTCTTTTTTATGAAAAATTGTTTGAATATCAACAAATTTTCGTTTCATCAAATCAATATCCACACCCACTCTTAGAAATTCTTCGGCCAACAAAGGAATATCGAACCGGTTGGAATTGTAACCGGCCAAATCGCAACCTTCAATCTGTGCGGCTAATGATTTGGCAATTGATTTGAAAGTAGGACAATCTTTTACATCTTCATCCGTAATACCATGAATTGCTGTAGCCTGTGGTGGAATCGGCATCTCCGGATTAATCTTACGTGTTCTAGATTCTTCCTTACCGTCGGGATAAACTTTCAAATAGGAAATCTCAACAATACGGTCGGAAACAATATTGATTCCGGTTGTCTCCAGATCGAAGAAAACCAAAGGGTTCTTGAGGGTTAGTTGCATAAAATAAGAAGTTAAAGGAAGTTAAAGGAAGTTATACGAAGTTACACGAATGTTCTTTTAACTTCGTATAACTTCCTTTAACTTCGTGTAACTCCCTAATCATTAAGCATCATCGGCATCAGCAACATCAACAAATCTTCATTTTCTTCGTTTTCGACCGGAAGAATAATGCCTGCACGAGAAGGATCTGCCAATTCTAAAATAACTTCCGAAGAAGGAAGATTATTCAGAATATCAATCAAATAGTTTCCTTTGAAACCGATACTCATATCTGTTCCGTCGTAAACACAGGCAACCGTTTCTTCTGCCGAAGTCGAAAAATCAATATCTTGTGCAGAAATAAGAATGCTGTTGGAAGATATTTTCAATTTAATCAAGCTGCTTGCCGGATTGGAAAATACAGAAACACGTTTCAAAGCTGCTGCAAGTAACAACCTGTCGATGGTTACTTTATATGGATTATTTTGCGGAATTACTCCATTGTAATTTGGGTAACGGCCTTCGATCAGGCGGCAAACCAAGTCAAAATGATCTAATTTGAAATAAGCATTGGTATCGTCGAAAGTCAACATCACTTCGCCCGATTCTTTTGGAAGAATTGCTTTGAGCAAGTTGGCGGGTTTTTTAGGAAGAATAAAGGATGCTCTTTCCGCACCTTTGATTTCCAAAGATTTACAGCGAACCAATTTGTGTCCGTCGGAAGCTACGAAAGTAATATCATCGGTAGTAATATCGAAATAAATTCCATTCATTACCGGACGCAATTCATCATCGGCAGTTGCAAACAAAGAGCGGTTTATTCCCGAAAACAAAACATCGGCCGGCATATTGATTTTTACTGCATTTTCTTTCAACGGTTTCGGTTGAGGATATTCATCTCCGTTTTGAGCGATAAAATTATACTTACCGTTTTCGTAGTAAATATTCATTTCCAACGTACTGTCGTTGATGTCGAAACTAACAGGTTGTTCGGGTAGTTCTTTCAACGAATCCAACAAATTTTTAGAAGGAACGGCAAAAACGCCTTCTCCGGTAACTTCGCTTACACTGATAGATGTTACCATACGAGTTTCATTATCCGATGCCGTAATGGTTAATTTATCTCCTTGAAGTTCAAACAAAAAGCAATCCAAAACCGGAATAGAGTTTTTAGATGCAATCACGCGGCCAACAGTTTGTAAGTGGCTCAAAAGGGAATTACTGGATACTACGAATTTCATAATGATATGTTGTTTTTATATTTTACTTTTGCTTTTCAAACAAGAATGCAAATATAGGAATTTATTTTCAACTCCAAGACTTGCCATATTTTCTTTTTCTCAACAAATAATTAACAACAAACAATACACAAAGAATGAAAGGAGGAAATAAAATATTAATCAAAACAATAGTCATCGGATTTTTAGATAATTTAGCTTTATCCAATAAGCGCAATTGCAAATGTTTGCTCCTGAGATTCGAGATTCCCGAACTGTCTGTTAAATAGCTGACAGCATTAAACATAAATTCCCGGTTGTCGAATTGAACTCTCGAATAACGGTCGTAACCGAGTGGCCATATTCTAATTCCCGATTCGGTTTCCGTGATGTCGTTTCTGATAATATCTTCCGAAGCCAAAACAATCATTTTATTGTGATCTATGGAATCTTTAAATGGTTGATTGCCTTGTTTTACATTTTCAGGGACAGGACGATTTTTATATCCCGATATAAAACCGCCTTCTATCAATGCGCCAACCGGTAAATGTTTCTGATTAAAAAATTGACT
>JAIRVZ010000025.1 GCA_031253625.1 Dysgonamonadaceae bacterium | reverse complement strand
CCGATGCTTTCGGCTGCTTCCGAAATACCCAACAGACTTACTCCCGAATGAGTTATGAAACTCTTTTCCCGCAAGGTTTGGTTGGAGTAGGATTTGCCGTAATACTTGGAAATCATGCGGAGACAGGTCGCGCCGCAGTCCATAGCGTCAAGTTGGGTGTAGTGGGGAAAGGTTTTCATTTCATTGATCTTCCTTTTTATTATACTTTTTCTTTGCTATTTCGCTGGTGTAATACCTGAACATAAAATCATACAATATCATTTCATGCATACGGTTTTTTGAACGAAAGAGGCGAATTAACATCATGTGTAAATAGCTTTTCAGTAAATCATTCACATTGTTATCTTTTTTTGATTTTATTTTGATTTGTTCAACAATAGGAATTAATTCTTTTGTGCGTTTTTTTATGGCTTGAAATAAGGAAATAAATGCAGTTTCATTGAGAGCATTATTCAATACAGATTCAACAATACTTTTGTTTTCTCTGAATTTTGTATTAAATTGTTTGGAATTATAGTCATTAAATCCAAATTCAACCTTATACGACTTGCTTAAAATTTCCATTAGTTTTTGTTTTTCTTCCATATTCAAACCAAAATCAGATAATAGCTCATCAATTAGTTTTAAGGCAATCATCCATCTGTAGTTCTCATTGCCGTTCAGTTTTTTAATGATGGACAGAATACAATTACTATCTGCATGAAAAAAAGATTCTGATTCTTCAATTAAATATTTACCATATCGTTCTAATTCTCGATTATAAGTGTCCAATTGCACTTTCCATAGCAAATGATCATCATTCCACCTGCCTAATTGTTGGCAAAACAACTGAATTACTTCTCCAATGTATTGAGTGTCACAAACAAGTAATCGGATTCGCAAATGAAAATTTGGATCCGAATACCGGATAAAAAACCATTTTTCAAGAGTTTGTTTTTTTTGTAATTTTTTCAGGATGGGAGCAATTGCTTTAATTAATATATCATCAGCAGTTTTTTCTCCTGTATAAAATTTGAAATATACCCATTGACTTCCCGGAATAAAAGTTCGTTGAATAGTACTCATTTCTTGGGGGTTTTATAAAAGGCAACAATACATTCATTTGGATAGGGATTTCCATTCTTGTTTCTGACAACAGAATTTTCAGGATCATACAAAAATTCTGTTAAAATTATCATTTCTCTTTTTTTAATTATAGAAAACAAAGCCTTAATACTTCGTACATTTTCCCAATCAATCAATAATTCATTGTCTCCGTCCGGTAATATCATTTTTTCCGGAAAATGATATTGTTCCCGCCATTTTCTTACTTCTGTAATCAATTTATCATCCTCTTTTATTGCGAACAAATGTTTGATTTCTTCTATTTTAATTTTCCACGTCGCTAAAGAAAGTATGGTATTTTTGTATCGTACACGGGGTAAAAAACTCAATTCATTATTCAAATATCTCCAATTGAAAAATAAACCTCCTCTTCCTTGTTGCATTTGCATGTCGCAAAGAAAGTGATAAACGGGCATCGGATTATTGCGATAATTATGAGCATTTGTCAATCGTGGTATAATTTCTTTATTCAATCTTTTAGAGCGCAGGTAAATTCTTCCTTTCCTAATAGATATACATAAATCCGACATGTAGATAAGTTTTTTCTCCGGCAAATCAGAATTAGCTAAATAAAGAATTTCATAATCTCGGATATGTGGTCGAGATAAAACATTCCCAGTTCTTGAATCGGGTAAATGTGCAATTTCTGCTAATAGGGCATTGGGTTCCAATTGCTGTTCTTTTGCAACGACTTGACTCACAAATCGGGTTACCTTTTCGTCTGTATGTGCAAAACGAGCCAATAAGTTAGCACCACAATTCCCATAAAAACCATTCAACTGAATCAAAGGACTTTCCTTATTAGATCTTATAATTTCAAACTTGGAATAAATAGTATGAGGTAAATCTTCCCAATATATATTGAAATTTTTAACATCGTCGTCGTTAAAAATAATTTCATTTTTATTTTGGCTCAGTGCCTCTATAGTTTTTTTGAATAAAATGGACAAGAAAGCATTTGATTGAAAATTCATTCCCTGACCTGTTTGTCCGAAAATAAGAAAATCATCCAACAGAGGGGAAACATCGCCTGTATTTGCACTTACAGGATATCCAATACCCATTTCAATGTCCAACACTTCCATTAGTGGAACTTCTTTATCTTCATAACGGTTATAAAAAGCCTGTTGAAATTGGACTAATGTTTCATTTTTTTGCTCCGATGTAATTTTGTTAAGAAATATCATAGTAGACTGAAGTTCATTTATAATATCTTTTCCCAATGTAGCCTCTATGACATTTTTCGTCATATCGACCTGAAATAAGAATTTTTCTTCGTATGGTATTTTTATTTCTTCAATCTTTCTAATAATATTTTGATATAACTCGACATCGTTGTTTTGATTTGAATCCAATTGCCATAACGTTTTCTGAATCTCTTTCAATGGCATTATCAAGTTTTCTTCAACATCTGACTTTTCTAAAATACTGATTATTCGGCTAAAAAAATCATCTCCGGTAACTGAAGGGCTTAATTCGTTTATTATTATTTGAGAATCAATCAATTCGTATATAAAATCCAATGCTTCAGTTTTATCTTCTGTGATTTTGCTATTAATTAAATATGTTAACAGGTTGTTTATTTTCGTTCCTTTTCGTGCTATTTTTAGTATTGTATCTAAATAAGGAGAACGACTGACGGAAGATATCCGGTGTATTCTTTTTGACTGTTTGTAATGATATTCGACATATCTATATTTATTCCCTATGGAATGCAAAGTAGTATTGGGGAAATATTTTATATTTTCTTTAATACCGGATTGTTTTGATAACTCCTGCGACAATATGCACAAAAAATACATATCCAACCGTGTATGACGTTTGAAATTGTCTAACAAAATATTTGTTTCATCGCCTGTAATTTCACCAAGTGAACACCCCGCAAATAATCCAAAGGGAGTGCAACGCGAAGACATCCGGCTGATGTATCTATACACAGCCGATTCTATTCGTTGTTTTTCTTCTATATTTATAATTGTTCCGGCTATATATTTTTGTAATTCAGCATATAAAACAGGAGAGGCTATATAAATAGCCTCTTGAACCTGTGGATTTAGGATTTTTGTTCTGAATATTTCTTCTTTCAATGAATTAAAAGGGAAACAAGATGTACGAACAAAAAAACGATCAAATGGATTGTACATTTTTTACAATAGCACTTAAATTTACTTATTTTTTTATAACGGTTGATAAAAGGTCTGAAACGACTGTTATTCCTATGGCAGTTGCTAGTGCTGCCTTTGCATATTCATTCTCTTGCTGGCATCCCACACAAGAAGGCAAATCAGAATAACACAACCCATCGAAAGTACCTCCCCCTTTTACTTGATTCATTTCATTTCCATTAAGAATTGAAACAACCTCTTTTTTTAATGTTAATTTTTTCATTTCTAATTCAATTAAAATATTAATACTGCTTTTGCTAAAATATTTCACCATATAAAAAACAATGAAATTATTTTTTACAAAATTACTTGATGAAAAATAAAACGTTATCAATTTATGATAACAATATATTTTGTTTATTCGCTGTAATTCAAAAGAATAAATATCATAAAATAACAATTTTAGATGAATTCTAAATTGTCAACAAAACTTCTTACATTTGTAATAGTTTTATTATTAGAAAACCAATGATGATGAAGTTTAATTTTCTATCAATTCTTATTTTAATTGTGATGTTACCTGCTTGTCAATACACAAAAAAAACAGACGCAAGGTTTAACTTAGATTTTGAGAAAATAGATTATAACTTCCCATCCGGTTGGGAAGTTAGTGAAGGATATTTTTCTTCTTCAGATTATACTATTTCTCTGAATTCAACAGAAGTGCAAAGCGGAAAGTATTCGGTACTCTTTGAATGCAAAGGAGACTTTCCTACTTATGCAGAATTGTCATTCACGCTTCCTGAAAACTATGACGGAAAACAAATATGCTTATCAGGATATATTAAAACCGAAAATGTAACAGACGGTTATGCCGGACTGTGGATGCAAATTGACCCTGCTATTGCTTTTGACAATATGAGCGAAAGAGGTATTAGAGGAACTTCTGATTGGAAAAAATATGAAATCACGTTGGATATGAATCCTTCGGAAACAGATAAAATTACTATTGGCGGATTTTTATCCGGAAAAGGAAAAATGTGGTTAGACAATCTGAAAGTCACAATTGACAGCATCGAAATACAACACTTAACTCCATACAAAAAGACACTTTTTCCTGCAGAACAGGATCATGAATTCGACACTGGCTCCAACATTGTTTTTCCAAAACTCGACAAACAACATATTACAGATTTGGAGCTATTAGGGAAAATATGGGGATTTTTAAAATATTACCATCCTGCAATCGCAAACGGTAATTATAACTGGGATTATGAATTATTTCGTATATTACCGGTAATACTCCATTCCAAGTCAAAAGAGGATAGGAACAATATATTGTATGAATGGATTGAGAATTTGGGAGAAGTTCAACCTGCAATAAATACTTATTCTCTGAATCCTGATAGTGTGAAAATATATCCGGATATTGAATGGATAGAAGATAAAGTATTATTAGACAGCGTTTCCAATCAACTGATAGACATAAAAAATGCCTCAAGAAGTGATAAGCACTATTACATTGATTACAGGTCAAAATATAGAATAGAAAAAATGCAGTACTCAAATCCTACATTTAAACATGAAAATGGTTATGAAAGCTTGAATTATATAGATGCCGGATATCGTCTTTTATCTTTGTTTCGTTATTGGAATATCATTCAATATCATTATCCATACAAATATTTGACTGATGAAGACTGGAATGATATTTTACCTGAATTTATTCCAAAGTTTGTCTATGCAACAACCAAGCAGGATTATAAATTAATTTTAGCAAGGCTAATTTCTCGGATTCATGACTCTCATGCAAGTATACCATTTATTTATGATTCTAAAGGGAATAATATTGTTCCTGTTGAAATTACGTTCGTTGAAAATCAAGCAGTTGTAACTAAATTATATAAAGTAGATGGCAATAAAAAGCCACAATTGCAAATAGGGGATATTATTTTAAAAATAGACAACAAGTCTGTTGATTACATTATTCAACAAAATATTCCGATTACTTCAGCTTCCAACTATCCAACGCTATTGAGAAATATATCATTTGATTTGTTACGAACTGATCGTGAAAAATTATTTATCCATTTCGACAGGAATGGAGAATTAATGACTGATACAATTTCGTGTGTTCCAATTAATCAAGTTAATATTTCATACAAGTCTTCTCAATATAAACCTTTAATTGAAATCTTCAAACCTCATGATATTACTTATTTATATCTTGGAAGTGCAATAGGAGGAACCATACCAAACAAGATTACATCCAAAGGAATGATTATTGATTTGCGAGGTTATCCTACAAGACAAAACGTGAAAGGATATTGGAATTTTTATTATTTATATCCACATCCTATTGAATTTGTTAAATTTACACATGGAAGTGCTGTTATGCCGGGATTATTTATCTTTTCAGAATCATTAAAAATCGGTGCAGAAAATACAAATTACTATAAAGGGAAAAAAGTTCTGCTTGTCGATGAATGGACTGCGAGCCATGCAGAATTTATGGCCATGAAATACCAATGTTCACCCAATACTATTATTATTGGAAGTACAACTGTCGGGGCAGATGGAGATGTGTCAAGAATATCTCTACCGGGAGGATTGCAAACTGCGATTTCCGGTATTGGCGTTTATTATCCGGATGGTAAAGAAACTCAACGTATCGGCATAATTCCGAATATTGAAATAAAATCCACCATCAAAGGGATTCGAGAAGGACGTGATGAACTATTGGAAAAGGCGATTGAAATTATTAATAATACCAAATGACGAAGTTACGACAATAAAAACATTTCATCCCAAGTTTGCAAGTCTGTTGATATACAAGACATAAGCACAAGTCCTATGCCGGATATTCCTGTTAAAAGAGAATAATCATCACATTTCCAACCATTTTGCATAAATGTTTTATATCCGGCCAAGCCATCTTCAAAGCAAGAGAAATTCAATGTTTGATTTAACCAGTAATAAGTTGCATCCTTAAATTCATCACAGTGTGTCTCAAAATACATCCGGTGATATATCATAGCAATTCCTGCACTTCCATGACAAATTCCTGCATCCTGAACATAATTTTCAACCAAATTTCGGCGTTGCGTCGATTGTAGAAGAACTTTAAGGCCTTTTTCTTTCCATTCCGTTTTATTCAAGACTTTTCCAGCCTGCCACAATGCTACACCTATTCCTAAATCGCCATAGCACCAAGCCAATCTACTTCCTGAAATAGAAGGAGAAGATGTTTCTAATGAGTAGCTCGGAAAACAGGAGCCAAATTGTAGAAAGTCAATTTGCTGGGCTAATATATAATTCACGACTCCGGATAACATTTCTAATATTTTTTCATTAATAGTGCCATTTTTAATTACACGGGACAAAAAAATAACAATACTGGACATTCCATGTGATAAAGCAATGTTATACCCAACTGTTTTTTCTTCTTGGTTAAGAACGGACTTCCATTTGAAAGTTTTATTATCTGTGTCTTTTTCTGCGGTCTGATATAAAAAATCAATTAACTCTTGTATGTATTCGGGATTGGTTTTTCTTTTTAGAAAATACAACCCAACTCCCAAAGCACCATGCATGAAATCGTAATTTTGTTGGCGGATATCCTGTCTCATTCGAGTAATAAGATAGTTATCCAATAACTGCTGAACATCACTAACATCCATGTCTATAAAACGATTCTCACGCAAAAAAACAAACAAATACGAGATCCCTGAAAAACCGTCACAAAAGGTGTGTAACTTTACTTCTTTCGCAAATTGTTCCAGTAAATTTTCTGCATAATTTTCCGTTAGTAAAATGTGCTTTTTATTTTTAGAAAACTTCGAGTAATAAAACAGGAATAGCAAAATTCCAAACTCACCGGAATATAAACCGAAAGATTCTTCTTGCGTTTTCTGAATTTTAGCGAAAATACATTCGGCAATTAAGTCTACTTTTTGTTTGATTATGGATTCCATAGAAGTCATTTTATTTTTTTAATAAACAAAAATCATATCAAACAAGAAATCACATTTTGTTTCTTCCATTTTCTTTTTGATACGATATTTTCGTTGATTTACTGTTTGTTTACTAACACTTCCCATACAACGACAAATAATAGAGTTATCTAAACCCAATTTTGCGAGACAACAAAACACAACTTCTTCACCTGTCAAGCTCGGACAAGCTTGTTTGATCGTTTTGATTAATCTTGTAAATACATAATGAATATCTGTATTTAATTGCATTCTTTCATTCGGATCGAAACATTTTTTATTACATTTTTGCTCTATCAAGCGAAAACTATCCATTTTCATAAATAGTTTACATTCCAAGTTAAACACATCGAGAATTAGTTCATTATATTCCATAAAAATAAAAGGGGTGCATTTTTTTCTTCTATCTACTGAATCTAACCAATTCACAAGATATAAGAAAAGAAAACACACCCTTTCAACAGGGGTGCATTCGTCTTATCGTTTTCTTTGTATACTTAAAATTGGTCGTTTTCAGTTAAAAGAAATGCTGACGAAGCATTATACTTTATAATTTTTTCAATTCATTTTTTTTATTTCATTTTAATCATCTTATAAATAAAAAAAGGTGCGAACCTCCGCTTATCTTGCAAAACTGAGGTACGACCAAGTGACCCATATACAACAAGAAAAGCCAAAGGAACACACCCCTATTAGTATAAGGGTGTATTCACATCGCCTCCTCTCTGTACACTTCATTACTGGTCGTTTTTCAGCTTAGAGATTTGAGACTGTAAATACGATTTATATAAAAACACAAATTCCTCACCATGAGTGATTGAATTTTTGCAAAGTTAAATATTTTTCTTTACAAAAAAAGGTTTTCTGTACTCGGTTGGTGAATGAAGATAATGTTCCTTAAACAATTTATAGAATTGCGATGTAGAAGTAAAATTACTTTTTGCAATTTCGGAAGCTCTTAACCATATTCAGTCCTGCGGACTATTATTGCGACTTCTTTAAGTTAAAACTGACGGAAACAAAACGAAAAACGCAACATGTCTTTGAAAACTTGTTGCGTTTTTATTATAATTTTACTCCTAACTCTATAGATTTGCTCAGGCTATCTTAAAATTTCCACTGATCGGAACTTTTTGCATTATTGCTTGGATTCGTAGTTTTAGGTGCGCCTCCATGCACTGCATAATAATATTCCATTGCCTCGGGAAGTGCTTTTTTGATTTCACTGATGCGGTTGGCATCCGAAGGGTGAGTGCTCATAAACTCAGGTACTGAAGTTCCTTTTTGTGACATTCGTTCCCAGAATGGAACAGCTACGTTGGGGTCATATCCGGCGATGCCCATAAGGATTAAACCGATTCGGTCGGCCTCGTACTCTTGTTTGCGGGAATAAGGTAACATTACTCCATATTGAGTACCTAATCCAAACACCGTATTACCAAGAGTTTGCAGCGTTGATGATGATTTACTTAATAAACCGCCAACAACAGCACCGCCATATTGAGCAGCAACTTGTTGTGACATACGTTCGTTTGCGTGTTTGGCGATAGCATGAGCCACCTCATGACTTATCACGACTGCCAATCCGGCCTCATTTTGTGTGTAGGGAAGAATACCTTCATAAACTACAATTTTTCCGCCCGGCATACAAAATGCGTTGACCTGATTGTCGGCAATCAAATGGAATTCCCAAGAAAAATCGCTAAGTGCCGATGACATTCCGGTTACTTCGTAATAGGCAGCTACCGCATTGGCTATGTTTTGCCCTACTTTAGTAACCATTGCTGTATTTGCCTGATTTTTAGACAGTGGAGCTCCACTTATATATTCGTTATATTGTTGCAAACTCAAAGCCAAAACTTCTTGGTTGGAAACAAGTGAGAGTTGAGAACGTCCTGTAATCGGAACAGTGGAACACGAGTACATGAATGCACAGAAAATAATAGCAGAAATTAACTTTTTCATGAGAAAATAAATTTATTATTGTTTGAGAGCGAAAAACGGGGTTCGAACCCGCGACCCCGACCTTGGGAAGGTCGTGCTCTACCAACTGAGCTACTTTCGCTTTTGAAACCACAAAGATACAAAAAATGGACTATTTATCATAAACAGCCCATTTTTATTTTAAGTAGCGTCGCCACTATTAAATCAAATGTTTACTTTACTTCCCAAACTTCGCCTTGCATCAAGAAATCTTTCAAAGTGCGGGCTGGATTTTTTGCTTGAACTTCGGCAATTTGCTTTTCAACTTCCACATCATACACTTCGGCTTCTACATCGCGGATTACTCCTAAAGCTACAGGAAAGTTTTCGCCATCCATCAACGCTAATTTCAAATGCAATGTCGGGTCGATTGCATGAGCATCGTGAACCAACACGTCATTTAAGGTATATCCGTTTTGTCCGATGGTTACGGCTTTCAACGTGAAACCTTCCAATACGATACCTTTGTCGTCATTTTCACCGAAAATCATTTTTTCGCCATGGCGGAGCATGATTGTTTTTTCGGCACGAAATTCTTTGCTTACGATGTTGTCGTAAATTCCATCGTTGAAAATTACGCAATTCAATAATACTTCGATAACAGAAGTTCCTTTGTGTTTAGCTGCTGCTACCATGATGTCGGGCGTATTTTTTAAGTCTACGTCAATCGCACGGGCGAAGAAACGACCGCGTGCACCGATAGTCAGTTCTGCCGGACGGAAAGGGTCTTCTACTGTTCCGTAAGGAGATGATTTACAAACAAATCCACGGTCGGAAGTCGGAGAATATTGACCTTTGGTTAATCCGTAGATTTTATTGTTCATCAGGATTATATTGATGTCGACATTGCGACGCACGGCATGGATAAAGTGATTACCACCGATTGCCAAACTGTCGCCATCACCGGTAGATAACCAAACCGAAAGTTCGGGATTAGCCACTTTTACTCCGGTTGCGATAGCTGCACCACGTCCATGAATCGTATGAAAACCGTAAGTATTCATGTAATATGGTAAACGTGAAGAACATCCGATACCGGAAATAACAGCTGTATTGTGAGGTGCAACACCTATTTCAGCCATTGCTTTATGTAAGCAATTCAATACTGCATGGTCGCCACAACCCGGGCACCAACGCACCAATTGAGGACTTTTGAAATCTTTCGGGCTATATTGTATATTCATTTTTTTATAATGATTAATGATTAATGATTAGTGATTAATGTTTAATGATTAGTTTAGAATTAAATAGTTGAATGTTGTTAATAATTAATCATTAAACATTAATCACTAATCATTATTTTCTCGATTTCTTCAACCAATCTCGCTACCATAAAAGGTTGTCCTTTTACTCTGTTGAATTGATAAGGGTCAAATCCGTGAATTTTCGAACGCAGGAAATTCGCAAATTGTCCGTTATTCTGTTCGATAACAATTGCTTTCTTATATTTAGAAAGAATTTCTTCGGTATTCTTTGGCAACGGATTGATAAAGCGGAAATGAGCGAGAGCCACTTTTTTTCCGGCAGCTTGCACGTTTTCAATGGCCTCGCAAAGGTGACCATAAGTACCGCCCCAACCTATCACGATTGTATCGGCATCTTTATCTCCCAACACTTCTTGTTCAGGAATAAAATCTGCAATTTTATCAATTTTAGCCTGACGGGTATCGACCATTAACTGGTGATTTTCAGGGTTAGTTGAAATAATGCTTGTAGTAAAATCTTTTTCCAAACCTCCTATGCGGTGGGTAAACCCTTCTGTTCCGGGAACAGCCCAGTAACGTACTTTTGTTTCCGGGTCGCGTAGGTAAGGTTTCCAGTTTTCCAAACCTTTCGGAACATAATTAGGCTTAATTTCGGGATATTTTTCCAAATCGGGAATTCTCCAAGCAGATGAACCGTTGGCAAGGTATCCATCGGTAAGCAGAATAACCGGAGTCATGTGTTCTAAAGCCAATTTTGATGCCCAGTAAGCTGCATCAAAACAATCGGTTGGTGAAATAGCAGACATTACCACAGCTGGACTTTCTCCGTTTCTTCCGTAAAGTGCCTGCATCAAATCGGTTTGTTCGCTTTTGGTTGGCATACCTGTCGATGGACCCGAACGTTGTACATCAACAACAACCAAAGGCAATTCGGCCATAACAGCCAAACCGATGGCCTCGCTTTTCAATGCCAAACCGGGACCTGAAGTATTGGTAGCAGCTAAACTACCGGCAAACGATGCTCCGATGGCCGTACAAATTCCGGCAATTTCATCTTCTGCTTGCACCACTTTGACACCCAATTCTTTGCGAGCAGCCAATTCTTGCATAATATCGGTAGCCGGAGTAATCGGATAACTTCCGAGGAAAAGTTGCAATCCTGCTTTTTCGGCAGCAGCAATTAAACCGTAGGCAACAGCTTTGTTTCCGTTAATATCGGTATAAAATCCTTTTTCAGAGGGAGTTGTTTCTATTCTATAAGTAGATACGGTTGCATGAATGTTGTGTCCGTAGTTAAAGCCTGCGTTCAAAACTCTCAGATTGGCATCCAATACGGCAGGTTTTTTCCCGAATTTTTCTTTTAACATGTGTTCCGCAACATCGACCGGACGGTTAAATAACCAGCAAACCAATCCGAGCGCGAAAATATTCCGACTTCTCAAAGCTTGTTTGTTGTCGCCAAGGTCGGCCAAACAATCTTTACACATGGTTGTGATTGGAGCGGCAACTACCTGTACGCTGTTTAATCCTAATTCTTTGAAAGGGTCTTCCGTTTGGAATAAAGCTTTTTCGAGGTCTTTTTGTGTATATGAATCGGAATCGATAATAACAACCGAATCGGAATTAAGAAAGCCTGCATTTACTTTCAAGGCTGCCGGATTCATTGCTACCAATACGTCGGTTTTATCTCCCGGAGTATGTACTTTTTTTGAACCCACATTTACTTGAAAGCCTGAAACACCGCTTAGTGTTCCGTGAGGCGCACGAATTTCCGCAGGGAAATCGGGGAAAGTGATGATTTCGTTTCCTAAAACGGCCGAAAGATTGGAGAAAATATTTCCTGCCAATTGCATTCCATCGCCTGAATCTCCGGAAAAACGAATAGACACTGTTCCCAATTCTTTAACCTTAGTCTCGTTTGTCATAATGAAATTTTTTTTTGAACTTTTGTTATATATTGTAAGGGTTTTCGGCCGCAAAGGTATAAAAATATTTATTTTTCCCAAAATTTAAAATGAAATTTCTATTTCAGTTTTTGGGGGTTTCGGTGCAGTAGGAGACTGTACTTGAATTTGAGGAGCATCTAGTTTAAGGATTTCGATTTTCCTTCGGTTGTCTTTTGTACTATCTTGTAAAGTTCGTTTAGGAAGTTTAGGCTGCGGAAGTTCCGGCATATATATTAACAATGTGTCCGGCCGGATTAAAGTATCTTGTTGTATTAATACGTCTTGTCGAATCAAAGTATCTTGTTGATTTAAAGTGTCTTGCTGTAATTTTACGGGGTCTGTAATTTCCGAAGTTGTATTCTTTATTAAGTAGTAGGCTCCTAATGGCAAACATAAAAGAAAAACTGCTGTTACACTCCATTTTTTCCATGGAATATTTGCTTTCGGCTGTATTGAAACTTCTTTTGAGACCGGTTTTGTTGTTTTAACTTTATAATTCTTATAGCTACGAATTTTTACTTGTTCTTGTAAATTGGCGATTCGTCTCGAATGATTATCTTCAATTGCCTCATATCCTTCCAAGGCATCGGATAGAAAGACATCATTCAATGCTTTCAGTTCGATGCGATGAGCGTCTTTGCCTCGTTTTAAACCTTTTATGTAGCGCAATAAGTTATTCATTCGCTTGGATACTTTTCGACACAGTTTTTCAGATTTTTCGTACCGTTTTGAATATGATTTTTTACCGTTTTCAACAAATATCCTGTTTCTTCCACAATATCGGCATACGACATTTTTTCTTTGTAAAACATCGACATGCTTTTCTTTTGTTGTATGGGTAATTTTATAATGCAACTGTTTAATGCCTCTTTTTCATCTTCCGAATAGGGTTCTTCCAACAAATGCAAAACATAATCGAATCCCTTTGTTGTGACATCAGAATCCGGTAAAATATGTTGTTTTTCTTTCTTTAATAGCTGTAAACAGTGATTTTTAGCTACGCCATAAATCCAATTCTTGAAATTGTTGATCTCATAGTTGGAAACTTCAGGAAGTAAAATTTCGAATAATTTCAGGGTGGCATCTTCTGCCTTTTTTGTGTTTTGAAGATATTTTAAACAAAGACCATATATTAGGGGAATATACCGATTGTATAGTTCTCCAAAATAGTCAGATGAATTTGTTTGTGCATACAAAACCAACAGAGTCTCATCTGAATTGCTTAATGTTTTCCTTTCGAAAAAATTCAAGGTATAGATTTTTGTACAAAACTATATGAATTTGAACAAAATACAAAGAAAAATGCAGTGTTTTTAAACTTTTTTTGAAATAATCTTCTTGCTATTTCTACTTTCCTAACAAACGTAACTTGATTCCTGCCCAAATAGTATCGGGCGTTAAGTTAAAAATACTACGCATTTCTCCTGCCATTGCAAAACCGCATTGGTCGCATACACCGGCAGCTTTTCCTTGGCATTCGCTGAGGCGTGTTCCGTCGGGCATGATGAAATTCGATACCCAACATTCTTTTTTGAATTGGTTGTGTTTCATCAGTTTCAATCCCGAAACGGAATTCATGATAGGATATCCTGCTTTTTTCTTGCTGATAACCAAATCAATAACCTGCTTGCGGATTTCCCAATCCAAAGTCAAATATTCGGTAGCCTCGTAAGGCGTGTGGAAATTGATAGAAATAGATTTGATATGCGGATTATTTTTGGCAAATTCGATAGTTTCTTCTACCGAAGGATAATTCAGTGAATTTACCACCATATTGACGCTTAATTCGGGATGATTGGCTGTTTCGATATTTTGAACCAATCGTTCGAAAGCACCCTTTCCTCTTATTTTATCATGATATTCTCCGATTCCGTCGAGGCTTACCCAAATGGAGTCTGCTTCACTTTCGGTGAAAGGACGCTGAGCGTTGGTTGTAATTGTAGCCGAATAAAATCCGATTTGCTTGGATAAACGAATCAGACTGTTTAAATCGTGCTCACCATCTTTCCATAATGTAGGTTCTCCTCCTTCAAAATCGACGAATCGGGAACCTAACTTGTATGAATATTCCAACTCTTCTTTTACTTGTTCGTAAGATTTTATTGTCGGATTATCCAATTTGTAAATCGCACAGTGCTTGCACGTTAGATTACATTGGTCGTTAATAAACAATACAGTTTGTAATGGCTTTTTAATTCCTAAAAAACGTGCTTTAACGAACCACAACGGAAGGTATATCAATGACTTCATAAATTAAATTCAACCGAAAAAATGGGACAAATAAGTTGCTATAATTATAATCAAACAGAAGAACGACAGGAAGTTTCGTGCGGAAAACCAGCGAATCATAAACCAGTCTATTTCAATCTCTTTAATTTTTTCCCAGTTACTCATCGGACCCATCCAAAACTTCGGGTCGAATTTTCGTTGCGGATGCCGGACAAATTCTCGCATCAAATAATACAACGAAATGGCCATCGGAAGGGTAAACAATGTCAAAAAGTAATAAAGCGAAAGATATTTCAAAAATATTCCTGTAAAGATTGAAAGATAAGAAATTACCAATATGGCTAACAGTGTGCCCAACATTCTTTTTTTAGAGCCAAGCAAAACAGCAAACGTCATTTTTCCTACTTTTTTATCCGGTTCGTAATCCATAATGGCGTGTACATATACAATATTGGCAACCAATAATCCCACCGGAATAGAGATAAAAACGACAGCCCAATTGAACATTCCACAGGCTGAATAATATACCCCGGTCATTGATAACGGACCGAAAATTATTCCAATCATTAATTCACCCAGTCCTCTGTAAGATAATTTTAGCGGTTTTCCGGAATAAGAAATGCCCAAAACGGTTAAAGCCAAGACATAATAGAGGATGACAACACCTCTTTCAATAAAAATAATGCTTGCAAAAAGCAAGGAAATAGCGCTGAAAACAAAACAGGCAATCAATAATTGCTTTAACGTTGCTTTTCTTGAAGTGAGATATTCGCATTTCGCTATTCGCGCCCGAAAACCTTCTCTTGCCATTTTATCTCTGAAATCCGTTCCTTTTACTTTATAATCGAAATAATCATCGAATAAGTTCATACTTAGATGTCCGAAAAGAACACCTAAAACAGCTAAAATACCTAAATAAAGTGAAAAATTTCCGGAAACAGAGGCCATGCAAACTGCTAAAATAGCAGGGAATAAACTCTGCGGCAAAGCCGTGGGTCTCGCATTATTAAACCAAAATCGTATAATATTCATGTTATTATCAGTCAATTTTTAAGGGTACAAAGGTAAGGAATAATTGTGAATTTAACTAAAAAGGACAATAAAACGGCAATAATTCTGTTATTTCAGTAGATGAGAAAGAATAGATTTTATACAATTCCTATCCTTCTTTTGTTACTTGTTGCATTTGTATCTTGTACTTCCACAAAGAATACTGCTGCAACGAGGCGATACCACTCGTTCAATACCCGTTATAATGTGTTTTTTCATGGAGATGAGGCTTTTAATACTGCATTGAAGGCTCAGCAAGAAGGTTATCAGGAAAGTTATTCCGATTTTATCCTGATGTATCCGGTCAGTTCCTTGCCTAAAGACAAGCAAACCGAAGGCGGCTCATTTGACCGTTCTGTCGAAAAAGCGGCTAAAGCCATCAAAACGCATTCTATCAAAGCCAAACCCGAAAAAAAACCGGGCAAGAGAAATGATCCTATATATCAAGAATTTATGTCGAGGGAAGAATACAATCCTTTTCTTCATAATGCTTGGTTTTTAATGGGGAAATCGCAATTTCACAACGGTGACTTTTTGGTTGCTGCAAGTACTTTTTCATACATTGCCCGTCACTATTCTTCTCAGCCCGAAATTGTTACGGAGGCGCGTATTTGGCAAGCACGTTGTTATGCCGAAATGGGTTGGCATTATGAGGCTGAAAATTTATTAACTCAACTCAATAATGAAAAGCTTTCTAAAAAGGAAAGTAACTTGTTTTCTTCGGTATACGCAGATTATTTAATCAAACAGAAACAATATGAAGATGCCATTCCTTATCTTAAAACTGCGATTAAAGCCGAAAAAAACAAAGATCAGCGATTGCGCATGACTTATCTTTTGGGACAAATTTACGCAGAATTGGGACGAAAAGATTTGGCCTATAAAGCTTTCGGAGAAGTTGCTAACTCGACGGCTCCTTACGCTTTGCAATTCAGTGCTAAAATTCGTCAGACTGAAGTTTTCGCCGGAGGAGATACCAAAAAGGTTACGGACATGCTGAAAAAAATGGCAAAAAGCAGCAAGAATAAAGAGTATCTCGACCAAGTGTACTACGCTTGGGGAAATGTTTACATGGCTGTTCCCGATACGGCTAAAGCTATCGAAAAATACAAACTCGGAGTTGAAAAAAGTGCGCGAAGTGGTTTCGATAAAGCATTACCTCTAATTGCTCTCGGTGATATTTACTTCCAACAAAGAAAATATGTGGAGGCACAGCCTAATTATTCCGAGGCATTAGGATTAATCAAAAAGGAATATAAGGATTATCCAAGAGTATCGAAACGTTCGGAAGTGTTGGACGAATTAGTAGTTTTTGTCGAAAATGTTCACTTGCAAGATAGTTTGCAAGCATTGGCGCGTATGCCCGAAACGGAACGATTGGCTGTTATCGACAAAATGATCGCAGAGTACATCAAAAAAGAGGAAGCTGCCAAAAAAGAGGCCGCAAAAGAAGAATACTTGGCTCAACAAGAGTCGAATAGAGGAAACTTAAGTGATTTCAATGTGGGACGCCAAACGCAACAGATGATAAATCCCGGACTTACTCAACAACCGGGAGGCGATCCGTTTTATTTCTACAATCCTCAAATGGTAGCGCAAGGAAAAACGGAATTCCAACGCAAATGGGGAAAACGTAAGTTGGAAGATAGCTGGAGACTCCGGAATAAAATTGCTCAATTCGATGATGAGTTGGCTGATAATATCAATGATTACCAACAACAAGACGGTGCAAGTGTGCAAGATTCTGCCGCTGTTGCAAAAGCTGCTGAATCACTTGAAGCTGCTAACGATCCGAAAAATAGAGAGTATTATCTCCAAAATATTCCTTTGACCGAAGAGGATATTAAAGCATCTAACGAGATTTGGATGGATGGTCTTTTCAATATGGGAGTTATATATAAAGATAAACTCGAAGATTTAGCTTTGGCCATTGAGACGTTTAATGATTTGAACAATCGTTTTCCGAATAATGAGTTCAAACTGGATTCATATCACCAGATGTATCTCATATATTTGAAGAAGTTAGATACTGAAATGGCTGAGTTTTACAAATCAAAAATTCGTGCTGAATTCCCCGAAAGTGATTTGGCAATTGCCATGGCAGATCCGAATTATGAGTACAATATCCGTATGCTTAACGTAATACAAGAATCTATTTACCAACAAACGTATGAATATTATACTTCGGGAAATCCTCGTGGCATAAGACAAAATTTTGAACTCGTTTCTCAAAAATATCCTCAGTCAACACTGATGCCGAAATTTATGTTCCTGAATGCACTGAGTTATGCACAAACAGGTGATACTGATACGTTTAAGGAGAAATTAAAAGAACTGTTGGATAAATATCCTGATGCCGACGTAAGTGTCTTGGCCGGAGATATGATGAAAGGATTGTTGAGAGGACAAGTTTTGATGGGTGATGGAGACTTGGCTCGCGGAGGATTATTCAACTTGCGTTTTGGTGGCCAAACCGGTGATAACGGAGAATTGCTCGACTCGACAATAGTTTTCTCTCCGGAAAAAAATGTACCTCATCTTTTGTTGATGGTTTATCCGGCCAATAAAGTGAATAGTAATGTTATTTTATATACTGTAGCCGAATTTAATTTCTCCAACTTCATGGTCAATGATTTTGATTTGCAAACTGAAGTTTTGGGCGAAACCGGTATGTTCCGAATAAGAGGATTCAACAACTTCGACGAAGTGATGCAATACTACGAAATGATTAACAGGCCGGGAGGTTATATGCAGTCGTTAGACCGGGCTGTGGTTGTTGTTCCGATATCGGCAGAAAACTACGACGTTTTAATGAAAGGCCGGAGCCTGAAAGAATATATTGCATTCTTTGAAGAAAATTTCGGAGCAGGAAACCGACAATTGATTGATAAATGGAATTCTATTCAAGAGGAAAAAATCGAAGAAGAAATAATAAAAGAATTAGAGAATGAAAGAATAAAAGAAGTTGAAGAGTTAAATGATGTCGAGATTTCGATAGAGGAGAAGATAAACTCTGCTGAAATGATATTCCCTGACACAATCATTTCGATTTCTCAAGATACCATTCCTGAAATAAAAGGCGCTATTTCGGAAGATGAAGTAATGGAAAAAGTAAATGAAATGACCGGCAAAGCGACTGAAACTTTTAACGCTATCAATCAAACCATTGATGAAATCGCCAACGACCCGATTAGAGGAATTACAAACTTGTTCTCAAAACGGAAAACGGGCAACGCCATCGATGAATATGTGAAACAACAGGAACAAGAAGAAAAGGAACGTCAAAAACAACTCAACGAAGAACGAAAAGCCAAAGAAAAGGATCAAAAAGAATTGGAAAAACAGCAGGAGAAAGAACGCAAAGAATTGCTTAAAAAGCAACAGGAAGAAGAAAAAGCACTCCTGAAAGCCAAACAAGAGCAAGAAAAAGCGAATTTGGAAGAAAAGAAACGTGAGCAAAAAGCAAAAGAAGATGCTCGCAAACAACAAATAAAAGAAAGGGAAGACGCTCGTAAACAAAAAGAAGCGGAAGTCAAAGCACGCGAAAAACAAAAAGCAGAAGAGCGCAAATTGAAAGAAAAAGAGCGCAAAGAGGCTCTGAAATTAAAAGAAAAACAACGAGAAGAAGAACGCAAACGCAAAGAGGCGGAGCGCAAAGCGAGAACTAAATAAAGTCATGAAAAAAGATAAACTCTTGTGGGCCGACGATGAAATCGATTTGCTCAAACCATACGTCCTCTTTTTAGAAGACAAAGGCATGGAAGTCGTAACGGTTTGCAGCGGACAAGATGCCATTGATTGTTGCAAAGAACAGAATTTTGACATCATTTTCTTAGACGAAAATATGCCGGGGTTGAGCGGTTTGGAAACTTTGTCGATTATCAAAGAATTGGACCCGAATGTTCCGGTTGTGATGATTACCAAAAGTGAGGAAGAAAGCATTATGAATCAGGCCATTGGAAACAAAATAGCCGATTATCTGATTAAACCTGTCAATCCGAACCAAATACTTTTGTCGATAAAGAAAAACTTGCATAAAAACCGGATTATTACTCAGGCAACGACCTCCGGATACCAACAGGATTTTTCCAAAATCAGTATGCAAATCAATGATTCTTTTACTACCGACGATTGGAAAGAAGTCTACAAAAAATTGGTGTATTGGGAACTCGAATTGGAAAATTCCGATGCAAGCATGTATGAAATGCTTAAAACACAAACATTGGAAGCCAACCGGCTGTTTGGCAAATTTGTGAAACGAAATTATCAGAATTGGATTGAAGGCGCTTCGAGTCGTCCGTTGATGAGTCCGGATTTATTCAAACAGAAAATATTTCCGCTATTAGACAACGAAGAACAGGTTTTTTTGATTCTTATCGACAATTTCCGTCTCGACCAATGGCGTGTGGTTAAAGATCTTTTGTCGGAAGATTTTACTTTCAACGAAGATTTATACTATTCGATTCTTCCCACAGCCACTCAGTATGCACGGAACGCTATTTTTTCGGGATTGATGCCTTCGCAAATAGAAAAAATGTTCCCCGAATTATGGGTTGATGAAGAATCGGAAGAAGGAAAAAATTTGAACGAAGAGCCATTAATACGAACTCAAATTGAACGATTCCGGAAAAAATATACATTCTCTTACCATAAAGTAAACGATTCTACATTTGGAGAAAAATTGCTGAACAATTTCAATCAGTTAGATAAATATCAACTTAATGTGATTGTACTCAATTTCGTGGATATGCTTTCGCACGCCCGTACCGAGTCGAAAATGATGCGCGAACTGGCTTCCGATGAAGCAGCTTATCGTTCTCTGACTCGCTCTTGGTTCCGTCACTCGACAACTTTGGAGTTATTCCGCAAAATTGCATCGAAAGGCAGCAAGGTGATTGTAACAACCGACCACGGAACAATTCGCGTAAACAACGCAATCAAGGTAGTCGGAGATAAAAACACCAACACCAATTTGCGCTATAAATTGGGCAAGAATTTGGCATACAACCCAAAAGAAATCTTTGAAATCAAAGATCCGGAAAGTGTTGGCTTGCCGGCTCCCAATATCAGTACAAAATACATATTTGCATTGAACGAAGACTTCTTTGCCTACCCCAATAATTACAATTACTACGTTTCTTACTATACCAACACTTTCCAACACGGAGGTGTTTCGATGGAGGAAATGATGATACCGCTAATTACTTTAGAACCTAAATAGAACGCGGATGACGCAGATAACGCGGATCTTTGCAGATAATAATTTAACGAATGGATATTAATATAAAAATCTGCGTAAATCCGCGTTATCTGCGTCATCCGCGTTCTATTAAATAATAAATATGAAAACAATTGAAATAAAAAGCCTCGAAACCATTCATGAGGCAGCGCGAGAATTTATTAAGGCAATGGGCGACAACACTGTCTTTGCTTTCAACGGAAGTATGGGAGCCGGAAAAACAACTTTCATCAAAGCCATTTGTGAAGAATTGGGTGTTTCGGATGTGATTAACAGTCCCACTTTCGCCATTGTCAATGAATATCGTTCGGATACAACTGCCGAATTAATTTATCATTTTGATTATTATCGCATCAAGGATATTCAAGAGGCCAGCAACATAGGAACTGAAGATTATTTCTATAGTGGTGCCCTTTGTTTTATCGAATGGCCTGAAAAAATAGAAGAATTATTGCTTTCCGATGCGGTGATTGTTAATATTGAAGAACAAGCCGACGGTTCGCGACAAGTAACTTTGTCTTATTAAGCAGAATCATTTATCTTTGCAAGCTAAAACTCGGTTGCGATTTTACCCATAATTGACTAATGTCGAACGTTGTTTGGCTAATGCCAAACATTGTTTTGTAAATCGTAAATCGTAAATCGTAAATGTAAATGGCTCAAACTCCTCTTTTAGAAAAACTTGATGTATTAGTCATCCGTTTCGAAGAAATTGGCAATCTGATTACCGATCCCGCTGTGATTGCCGATATGAAACGTTTTGTTAAACTCAACAAAGAATATCGCGATTTGGAAAAAATCGTTTTGGCAAGAAATGAATATCAGCGATTGCTTTCCAATATCGACGAATCGAAAGAAATTCTCGAAAACGAATCAGATGCAGAATTGCGCGAAATGGCCAAAGACGAATTGGATGCAGCTACAGAACGACTTCCCGAATTGGAAGAAGAAATCAAAATATTGCTTGTTCCTGCCGACCCTCAAGATGCCAAAAACGCCATCGTAGAAATACGCGGAGGAACCGGAGGCGATGAGGCCGCCATTTTTGCTGGTGATTTATTCAAAATGTATTTCAAGTATTGTGAATCCAAAGGTTGGAAAGTGGCTGTAACCAGTAGCAGCGAAGGCACTATCGGCGGATTCAAGGAAATTATTTTCACGGTCGAAGGAGATAATGTTTACGGAACAATGAAATACGAATCCGGAGTTCATCGTGTGCAGCGAGTACCTGTAACCGAAACGCAGGGGCGTGTGCATACTTCAGCCGCAACAGTTGCCGTACTTCCCGAAGCCGAAGAAGTAGATGTGGAAATCAATCCGGCCGACCTCGAATATCAAACTGCCCGCTCAAGTGGTGCAGGCGGACAAAATGTCAACAAAGTAGAAACCAAAGTGCAACTCACACACAAACCCACCGGTATCATGGTACAATGTCAGGTTACACGTTCACAGATGGAAAACCGCGAAATGGCATTGCAAATGCTGCGTACCAGGCTATACGATATAGAATTACAAAAGCACAACGATGCCATCACGCAACAACGACGCACAATGGTTTCGACTGGCGACCGTTCTGCAAAAATCCGCACCTATAATTACCCGCAAGGCCGCATTACCGACCACCGCATCAATTACACAATTTATAATCTGTCTGATTTTATGGATGGAAACATTCAAGGTGCTATCGATCAACTAATTATTGCAGAAAATGCAGAAAGAATGAAAGAAAATGAGTTATAATTAATAAAGAAGTTAAACGAAGTTACAAGGAGTTACACGAAGTTAGAGGAATGCAGATATTATATAATTTTGAGCAAAGATTTAGGATATATATCTGAATTGGAAAAGTCGGAACTCGAAAAAATGATCTCAAAAACAAGTTATTTGTTAAATACTTACTGTAGTAAAATTATCACAAATAAAGATAAATAATATTCCTGTAACTCCCTGTAACTTCGTTTAACTTCTAAAAAATAAAAACAATGACAAAGCAACAATTATTCGAGAACATCAAGAGAAAACAATCTTTCCTCTGTGTAGGATTAGACACTGATATAAAGAAAATCCCTCAACATTTATTAAACGGAGAAGACCCTATTTTCGCTTTTAATAAAGCTATCATCGACGCTACTGCCGATTATTGCGTAGCATATAAACCCAATTTGGCTTTTTACGAAAGTCTGGGTGCTAAAGGCTTGTTAGCTTTTGAAAAAACGGTCGATTATATCCGTAAGAATTATCCCGACCAGTTTATCATTGCCGATGCCAAACGTGGCGATATTGGAAATACTTCCGAAATGTATGCCCGCTCATTCTTCGATTTTATGGATTTAGATGCCGTAACAGTTGCGCCATACATGGGAGAAGACAGCGTAAAGCCGTTTTTGATTTATCCCGAAAAATGGGTAATCCTGTTGGCATTGACTTCCAACAAAGGCTCTCAAGATTTCCAAATGACAGAAGATAAAAATGGTGAACGCCTGTTTGAAAAAGTACTAAAAAAATCGCAAGAATGGGCAACCGACGAACAAATGATGTATGTTGTTGGAGCCACGCAAGGCAAAATGTTTGAAGACATTCGCAAATATGCTCCTAACCATTTCTTGTTGGTTCCCGGAGTAGGAGCGCAAGGTGGTAGCTTAGAAGAAGTTGCCAAATATGGTATGAACAGTCAATGCGGATTATTGGTTAATTCTTCTCGCCAAATTATTTATGCCGATAACACGGAAAAATTTGCAGAAGCCGCAAGAATTGAAGCAAAAAAAGTTCAAGAAGAAATGGCAGGATATTTAAAATGAATATTAATTTAGCATAAAACAAAAATATGCGTAAATAACTTTTATTTGTCCTGTTAAAATATTTAGTAACAGCGTAATTTATTTTCAAATAAGCTTTATTTTCCCAGAAAAAACATTACCTTTGTAAGTATTTTAAAATCAAAAGATATGAAAACCGAAACGAACATCAAATTGTTTGAAAAACAGCAAGTTCGCTCCGTGTGGGATGCAGAGCAGGAGAAATGGTATTTTTCAGTTTTGGATATTATTGCCATTTTGACTGACCAACCCGACTATAAAAAAGTTCGGAATTATTGGAAGTGGCTGAAAAACAAATTAAAAGAAGAGGGAAGTAATTTATTTACTAATCAACAAGATGATAAAGTGGTTAATAATACTAACCACTTGAAAACAGAAAATGAGTTGGTTAGTAATACTAACCAACTGAAGATGCAGTCTGCCGACGGAAAATATTACAAAACAGATGTAGCTGATACAGAGCAAATTTTGCGCCTGATTCAATCTATTCCAAGCAAAAAAGCCGAACCATTTAAAATGTGGTTAGCACAAGTAGGTAGAGAAAGAATTGATGAAATCATTGACCCTGAAATCTCTATCGACCGTGCCATTCAGAATTATAAGCGATTAGGATATTCCGAAAACTGGATAAATCAACGAATAAAATCAATAGAAGTTCGCAAGGCATTAACCGATGAATGGGACAAAGCCGGTGTAAAGCAGGGAGAAGAATACGCCTTTTTAACTG
The DNA here is from genome assembly GCA_031253625.1 of Dysgonamonadaceae bacterium. GTDB lineage: Bacteria > Bacteroidota > Bacteroidia > Bacteroidales > Azobacteroidaceae > JAIRVZ01. The sequence goes on along the minus strand of JAIRVZ010000025.1, from coordinate 10,259 downwards.
ATTTAATAACCAAAACTTGGAGCGGAATGACTACCAAGCAATATAAACAGCATAAAAATCTGAAAAAAGAAAACCTGCGTGATAATATGACTAATTTAGAGTTAATTATCAATATGTTGGCAGAGGCAACAACGACAGAGCTTTCGGCAAAAAACAATCCTCAAGATTTGCAGGAAAGTGCAGTAATTGCACACAAAGGAGCCAATGTAGCAAAAAATGCCCGCGTGGAAATCGAGCAGCAAGGCGGAAAAGTAATCAGTTCGCAAAATACCAAACAACTCGGGAATCGCAATAACCCAAATATGCTTTCTGAATGATGAGCAACAAACGCAAAATAATCAACGACCCCGTTTTCGGATTTATCAACAGTCCGAACGATTTCATTTTTAGTCTTATCGAGCATCCGTATTTGCAACGTCTTTCAAGAATCAAGCAATTAGGATTTGCCTCATTGGTTTATCCTGGGGCGCAGCACACACGCTTTCTTCATTCGCTGGGAGCAATGTACTTGATGAATGAAGCCATTTCGCAATTACGTTCGAAAGGAAATGAAATCACGGAAGAGGAGGCAGATGCCGTTTTATCTTGCATCTTGTTGCACGACATTGGGCACGGGCCTTTTTCGCATGTACTTGAAGATACGCTGGTAAATGATGTTAGTCACGAGCAAATTTCTTTGATGTTGATGAACCGGATTAACCAATCGCTCAACGGTAAATTAGATAAAACGATTGCAATATTTAAGGATGAATATTCTAAAAAATTCCTGCATCAACTCGTGAGCGGACAATTGGATATGGACCGTTTGGATTATCTTCGTCGCGATAGTTTTTTCACGGGAGTTACAGAAGGGAATATCGGTTCTGCTCGAATTATTAAAATGCTCAATGTAAAAGACGACCGGTTAGTTGTTGAGGCTAAAGGCATTTATTCTACAGAAAACTTCCTGATGGCACGTCGGTTGATGTATTGGCAGGTATATCTCCATAAAACTACGGTGGCCGCCGAAAAAATGCTAATCAACACATTCAATCGTGCTAAGTTTCTAACCAAACAAAAAGTTGATTTATCAATTTCTTTGCCATTGCTTTATTTTATACAAAATCGGATTGGTTTGGACGATTTTATCCATAATCCGGAAACTCTTGATAACTTCATCAGTCTAGATGATAATGATATTTGGTGTGCGTTGAAAATATGGTCGAATCATCCGGATAAGGTTTTATCGACACTGAGCAGCGGATTGATTAACAGGAAATTATTTAAGATTGAAATCAAATCCGAACCGTTTGAAGACAGTATCTTGAAAAATAAAATACAATACTATGTGAATCAGCTTGGATTCAGCGAAAATGAGGCAGAATTTCTTATATCTTCCGACGAAATATCTACCAATATGTATAGTGAAACAGATGATAGTATAGATATTCTTTTCAAAAACGGAGAAACCAAAGATATTGCCGATGCCTCTGATATGCTTAATATTCAACTACTTTCTAAAAAAGTGAAGAAGTATTATTTCTGCTATTTGAGATAATCAATTTCATTTTGTTGAAGAAATATAAATCATCATCTTTCCCTTTTTCGTTTTTATAATCTTTATAATTGCTTACAAAAATAACTTTTCCTTCTTTGTTCAAAATTATATATTTCGACATATCGTCTATTGTTTCAAATTGTGGCGGAGTTATCTTTTCAATAAAATTTGTATATTTTTTCCTGTTTTGTATGCCGAAATCAACCAAGACAATCTTTTTTTCTTTTTTATTTCTCAAATTTGGCGGATAAAGTGAATCCGAAAGTATTACAACTTTTTGTTTTGTTTCTATTTTATCGAGATAATTGATGGCTCTTTTTACATAAGAATCATTTTCTCTATCCATAAGCAATACATAAAAATCTATATTTTGTTCTTTTGAAAAATTTATTGCATCCGGCAAATTTTTTCTACACGGCCCACACCATGCAGCAAAAGTATAAAACACAGTAAAATCTTTATCGGAATTTTGGGCAAGACATTTAATTTGCTCTACATCGACTGTATTTAAGTCGTAAAAACTGCTTTTCTGTAAATCGCAAGGATTTTGAGAAAAAAGTAAATTGGAGAAACAAATTGAGAAAATCGAGAATACAATAAATTTTTTAGCCATAACTTTTTCACACGCAATAAACATAATATAGAAACAGATTTTCGCAGTGGCGGCTTCTACTGAGGCTCGCGCGGGCGCAAAACTTCCGAAATTGCACTGACGTTTGTGCGGTGCTACTGCCGCCATTGTGTGGTTGTCGACTGGCATTTGTTTCCTATTTATCGTTCATTTCGCTACACAACGGATAGAGAACCCCATTCCGCAAATGTGAAATTCTTCCCACTTCGCTCCTCTATCTCTAAAAAATAATAGACTATAAGCAAAGTGACCGTGGTCGCTGTTAAGTTTCTTATTACTCCAATAATTACCACTCAAACTAACATTGTATAAGCAGCCGTCATCTCCTAACCGCCCACCAGCAGCAGGCAAAAAAATAAAGTTGCCAGTAACAATATCAGTAAATCTTCTACCATTTACACCGTTTTGAACAGTCCATTCATTAGTAACTTTCTCTGTATCTAATAGGCTATATATCTCTTCCATAGTAGGTACACGCCAACCGTCAGGGCTTGGGTCATTACGAGCTATCCATATTTTATCTGTGGAAATAGCATCTTTCCATTCTGTTTTGTTATTTGAGTTCACTATTGGATTAGCGGCAGACCAACCAATTTTTTTATTCCATTGATAAAACATTCCAACATCCTCAGGGCTTTCAGCAAAAGTATGTGGGGAATCAACATTACGAGTTGCCCATTTCACTCCATTAATAATAACACCTTCATCGGCTACATTTAATATTGGTTCCTTGTTTTTCGCAGTTTGCCCGCAACTGCTCGCAATTAGCGTAAAAAAACTTAAAATGATTACTATTTTTCTCATTGTCAATATATTTTTTGCAAATTTAGCCATTTCCTTCTACTTTTCAAATATCGCTTCGGTATCCCGCTGTACCTTACCTACAGTTAATAAAGTTATGTCCCTGCGGGACGTTTGAGTAAAATACAGGGTATTCATAAAAATTCTACAGATACAATTTCTTTAATAAATCAGGTCTTTTCAATCGGTTTAACGCTTTGGCTATTTGGTTTTTATAATCTCGATTATACCAGAAAAAGTATTGCCGTTGATTTAGTTTTTCTTCTTTCGATTTGGCAGTATATACCGGTTTCATGGTGTAGGGATGGATGCCGGAATAATAAATTTCAGAAGATAAAGTCATCGGGGTGGGAGTAAAATCTTGCACTTGTTCCAATTGGAAATTTAGCGATTTGGAAATGATTGCCAATTCTGCCATATCGATTTCGGTGCAAGCCGGATGCGAACTCATGAAATAGGGAATAAGCTGCTGATTCAGATATTGTTCCTTATTGATTTTATCAAATATCTTTTTGAATTGGTAAAAAGTAGAAAAATCAGGTTTTCGAATGCAAGCAAGCGTTTCGTGAGAAGTATGTTCGGGAGCTACCTTCAAACGTCCGGAAACATGTTTTGAAATCAGTTCTTGAGTATAATCGCGGGCAGATTTGCTGAGTTCTCCGTCATCATATTGATTTACAAGTAAATCGTAACGAATACCGCTTCCGATAAAAGATTTTTTTACCCCCGGAATTTTATCTACTGCCTGATATAATTCCAATAATGGTTTGTGATTGGCATCCAAGTTCTTACAAATTTGCGGGAAAATGCAAGATGGTTTTTTGCAAGATTCACAGATTTTCGATTCTTTGCCTTTCATGTCGTACATATTTGCCGAAGGTCCTCCCAAATCGCTTATATATCCTTTGAAATCAAGCATTTCTGTTATTGCTTTCACTTCTTTGAGTACAGATTCTTTGGAGCGTGAAGCAATAAATTTTCCCTGATGGGCTGAAATGGTACAAAAAGCGCAACCGCCAAAACAGCCGCGATGGATAGTTACCGAATGACGAATCATTTCGTAAGCCGGGATGCGTTTATCCTTATATTTTGGATGAGGTAAGCGCGTGTAAGGCAAGTCATAGCAGGCATCTACCTCTTTTGTTGTCGCCACAGGATAGGGCGGATTCACAACAACTGTTTTTTGTCCTGTTTGCTGGAGTAGGCGTACTGCCTTGATTTTGTTTGATTCTTCTTCGATATGACGAAAATTTTCAGCCTGTTTTCTTTTGTCTTTCAGGCAATCTTCAAATGAATGCAGAATGATGTTACCTTCGTTGCGAGTGCGGGCGTCATTGCGAGAGCTCTGCTCGAAGCAATCCATTTTGACTACGTCAATTTGATAATTCTGGTTTGCTTCGTTCCTCGCAATGACGAACCTTCGCGGTTCGCAATGACAGGCAATAACAGTTTGAGGAATTGAATCAAGTTCTTCAATTTTGGTTCCGTTTTGCAAAGCTTCGGCTATTGCTTTGATTGGTTTTTCTCCTGACCCATATACCAATATGTCTGCCTGAGAATCAATCAGAATACTTGGTAAAAGTTTATCTTGCCAATAATCGTAGTGAGAAAGCCGGCGCAAAGATGCCTCGATGCCGCCAATGATAACCGGAGTATCAGGAAAAATATCTTTCAGTATTTTGGTATAGACCAAGGTCGGATATTCGGGACGCATATCTACCCGTGCATCAGGAGTATAAGCATCGTCCGAACGCAATCGCTTGTTGGCAGTATATTTATTGACCATCGAATCCATGGCTCCTGCCGAAACTCCGAAAAATAAACGAGGTTTGCCTAATTTTTTGAAATCTCGCAAATCGTCCCTCCAATTAGGTTGAGGGACGATTGCGACTTTTAATCCCATTGATTCCAACAAGTGACCAAGAACGGCAGTTCCGAACGAAGGATGATCTACATAAGCATCCCCAGAGAAAAGAATGACATCCAGTTCATCCCAACCGCGCAATTCCACTTCTTTCTTGGTTGTGGGTAACCAATCCGTCAATTTCAAGTTTTTTTATTTTTTACTACCTAACAGACTTCCAAGTACGCTGGTAGCAATATCACCAAGCCCTCCAAGCGGGTTGTTGTCTTTTTTAGCATTTTTTGCCGGGGCTTTTGTTGTTTTAGCTGGAGTTTTTGTTGTCTTAGCAGGTGCCTTACTGCTACTTTTAGAAGTAGGAATTGTAACACCCGAACTCAAGAACGTATCAATGATACCTCCCGCAGCTGCAGGAAGTTTGCTTTTTATCGCAGTTAAAACCGTATCTACTGCTATCTGAGCGATTGGCTCTGATATATTGGCTTTTTTAGCCACTAATTTTACAATTTCGTTTGCCATAATGAATTCATTTTTAGAGTTAGTATGATGTGTTTTTGAACGCAGATGACGCGGATAACGCGGATTTCCGCAGATTTTAAAATTGAATAAATTGTTATCCGTGAAAATCCGCGTTATCCGCGTCATCTGCGTTCAAAAAATCATTCTGTTTCTTCGTTTGACTCTTCTTGTGGTTCAAAAACAAGATTTAAAGCTTTGTTTTTTGCTTCTTGCAATTGCTCATCAGTCCAACCTTTTGCTTTAGCGGCACGTTTTTCGCAAGCACTGCAAAGAGAACTAATGCTAGGTTTAATTCTTGAATTATGAGCATAAAGAGCTGCTACCGTACCTTCAAAAATTTCAGTTGTTCTGTCGCTTTTCAAGTATTGACAATCGTCGAATAAATGATATTTTGTGCCTGATTTTGTTCCATAAACTTGGTCAACTCCCATGAGTTCTTGTACATACTCAGATTGTTCGGAATATTCTTCTATTGAAGGCGGATTGAAATCGGCACTCAAAAGACCGGCTGCAACCAAGAGTACAGCAGCAATACCGCCCAGTATACCTTTTTCTTTCCCGCTCATGTCTTTGTTCATAAGAGCAAAAATTATAAAAGGTAAGAAAGCGATAACAGAAATAATAACTCCAAGTTGATTTTGCAAGAAGAATCTCACTTTGTCTTTCTTCGATGCAGGGTCTAAACGGTTTGATTTTTTCCAAAGTTGTGAACCGATGACAACCAAAATAAAATCAACCACGAGAAGTCCAATTATCCAAATCCAAGAAATTGTTTCGATAGGTTTCGCACATGTTATCAATACATATATTGCGCCTGCTTGTGCCGCAATACCTAAAAACCACAGAATGCAGGCAATAATGCGTAATTGCGTGGCTTTACTCTTATTTTCCGCGGAGGGAACAAATGTTGCTTTTGGAGGTGTACCTCCACTACTGCTTACTTTCGTAACTTTTTTTGTTGTAGCCATAATAGTTGTTTTTAAAAATACTTCGTAAAAATAGATAAAAATTCTTATAAAATGTTCTTAAATCTAATCAAAAATTCTTTTGCCTCTTCCATTGATAAACACAATGGAGGAAGTAAACGGAAAATATGTATGCCGGTTACTCCGGTAAATACTTTTTGCTCGAAAAGCAGTTTATCTCTCATGGGTTTAATCGGCTCGTCGAATTCCAATCCAATCATCAAACCATGTCCGCGAACTTCTTTGATTTGAGGAAATTTCTTCAATTCTTCTATCAGGAATTTACCGACATTGGCCGCATTTTCAATCAGATTTTCTTCTTTCATCACATCCAAAACGGCGATGGCGGCGGCACAAGCTAATTGATTGCCACCGAAAGTGGTTCCCAATTGCCCGTGAACAGCTTTGAATTCGGGCGAAATAAGTACTCCCGAAATTGGAAAACCGTTACCCATTCCTTTGGCAATGGTAATAATATCGGGTTTGATTCCGGCGTATTGGTGGGCAAAGAATTTTCCGGTTCTTCCGTAGCCCGATTGTATTTCGTCTAAGATTAAGACTGTTCCGGTTTCTTTACAAACTTTGCTTAATTCCTGCAAAAAAGCGGGAGTAGGTACTTGTATTCCGCCAATTCCTTGTATTCCTTCGATGATGACTGATGAAATATCTTTTTTGTAAAGTACTTCTTTAACAGCCTCAATGTCATTAAACGGAACAAAAACGACATTCATATTTTCATTGATGGGTGCCAAATATTTCGCGTTATCCGTAACTTTAACAGCAGCGAAAGTTCGTCCGTGAAATGCCTGTTTGAAAGATAACACTTTTTTCCTTCCATTATGAAATGATGCTAATTTCAAAGCGTTTTCATTGGCTTCGGCACCGGAGTTCACCATAAAGACGGAATAATCTTCATATCCCGATATTTTACCAAGCTTTTCAGCGTATTCGTCTTGAAGTGAATTAATTACAGAGTTAGAATAAAATGCTATTTTATTCAATTGTTCCGTCAACATTTTTACATAATGCGGATGAGTATGTCCGATGGAGATTACAGCATGACCACCGTAAAGGTCAAGATACTCTACGCCATTTTTATCATAAACTTTGCAGCCTTGCGCTTTTACCGGCTCAATAGGCCAAAGGGGGTATACGTCGAATGGTTTCATATCAAAATGCACTTGGTTTTAATTGTAATCCTGCTTTTTCTTCCAATCCAAACATCAGGTTGAAATTATGTACAGCTTGTCCGGAAGCTCCTTTAAGCAAATTATCTATTATGGAAATAATTAATATTTTGTTGCCAATTTTTTCAAGATGTAAAATACATTTGTTAGTATTTACCGCCTGTTTCAAATCGGGATTTTTGTCGGTGATAAAAGTAAAAGCAGCATTTTTATAATAGTTAGAATATAGTGCTTTTACTTCTTCCAACGATAAATCGCAATTGGTATAAGCTGTTGCATAAATACCTCGGGAAAAATTACCTCGAACCGGAATAAAATTAACCGGTTGATTAAATCCTTTTTGTAATTGATTTAGCGATTGATTGATTTCTCCTAAATGCTGATGTTCAAAAGGCTTGTATATCGAAATATTATTATCCCGCCAACTGAAATGTGTTGTTGTTGAGGGTTTTACTCCTGCCCCTGTTGAACCGGTAATGGCATTCACATGTACTTCGTTTTTCAACAAATTGTTTGTTGCCAATGGCAGAATTGCCAATTGAATAGCTGTTGCAAAACAGCCGGGATTAGCTATGCGTGAAGCTTTTTTAATCCTATCCTTGTTTAATTCAGGCAAACCGTAAACGAAAGCGTGCTCCGGACTTTCTTTCCTGTAATCGGTAGAAAGGTCGATAATTTTGATGTGATTTGGAATAGCATTTTCTTCCATGAATTTTTTGCTGTCACCATGAGCAGAGCAAAGGAACAATGCATCTACTTTTTCAAATGGATTTTTGTCGGAAAATGTAAGTTCTGTTTCTCCGATTAATCCACCATGCACGTCGGTTATTTTGTTTCCGGCATTACTCGTGCTGTGAACAAAAATTATTTCCACATTGGGGTGGTTTATGAGGAGCCTGATTAGCTCTCCGGCAGTATAGCCTGCTCCACCTATAATTCCTACTTTTATTTTCATAAAACTATTTGCTATTTTTTTCCTGAACGTTGAAATAAATCTTTGTCGGCATTCCGAGAATTTTGGTGAAACCTTTGGCATCATCGGCTGTCCATGCCTTGTTTACTTCGCCATATTCTCCAAAATCGGCTTTCATCAAGTCAAAATCACTTTCAACGCCAACTAAAGTATATCCATAAGGACGTAATTGAATAGTGACAGCTCCGTTTACATTACGTTGAGAGTTCTGTAGGAAGGCTTCCATGTCGCGCATAACCGGTTCCAAATATTGTGCTTCGTGCAGGAACATACCGTACCAGTTACCGATTTGGTCTTTCCAATATTGTTGCCATTTGGTCAATGTGTGTTTTTCGAGCATTTTGTGTGCGTTGATAATTAACAACGGACCGGCTGCCTCGAATCCTACACGCCCTTTGATGCCAATAATTGTATCACCGATGTGCATATCGCGTCCGATAGCATAACGTGAGCCAATGGCTTCTACAGCTTGAATTGCTTTGACTTTATCACTGTATGTTTTTCCGTTGACAGATGAGATTTCTCCATTGTCGAAACCGATAGTCAGCGTTTCTTCTCCTTTTTCTTGTAATTGAGAAGGATATGCTTTTTCGGGCAATGTTTGTTCTGATTTCAATGTTTCTTTTCCGCCAATACTTGTACCCCAAAGACCTTTGTTGATGGAATATTCCATTTTAGTGAAATCAGCCTCATATCCATGCTGTTTCAGGTAATTGATTTCATATTCGCGAGTCAGCGTCATATCGCGAGTCGGAGTCAGTATCTTGATTTCCGGAGCCAGCACTTCGAAAGTCAAGTCGAAACGAATCTGGTCGTTTCCGGCACCGGTACTTCCGTGAGCAACATAATCCGCACCGATTTCTTTGGCGTAATTAATAATCGCAATGGCTTGGAAAATTCGTTCCGAACTAACAGAAATCGGATAAGTGCCGTTACGCAATACGTTTCCGAAGACCATATATTTGATACTTTTTTCGTAATACTCTTTGGTAACATCAATCGCGATGTGCTTTACAGCACCAAGTTTATAAGCACGTTCTTCGATTCGTTTCAGTTCTTCATCATCGAATCCACCGGTATTGGCTACGGCAGTATACACTTCATATCCTTTTTCTTTAGATAAATACATCGCGCAAAACGAAGTATCTAATCCTCCGCTAAATGCTAAAACTACTTTTTCTTTCATTGTTTTATTATTTTTTACCCCTAAATCCCCTAAAGGAGACTTGGGCTCAGTTTATATTATCACTATTCTAAGGTCTATCACTCACTCAAGTCCCCTTTAGGGGATTTAGGGGTGGTATGTTTTGCAGGGTCATACAACATCGCAGTACAAATACAGTATTTGCGACCTGTACGCTCCAAAATATCAGAGTTTACACATCCCTGACAACCTCTCCAAAAAGCCTCGTCATCGGTCAATTCGGCAAATGTAACCGGAACATATCCAAGTTCTGTATTAATTTTCATAACAGCACCTCCGGAGGTTAATCCGAATAGTTTGGCATCAGGAAACATTTCCCTTGATAATTCGAATGATTTTTGCTTGATGCGTTTGGCTAAACCATGTCCGCGGAATTTATCAACAACGATTAATCCCGAATTGGCAACGTATTGTTTGTTTCCCCAGCTTTCGATGTAGCAGAATCCGGCAAACTCACCGTCAGCTAAAGCGATTATTGCTTTGCCTTCACGCATTTTTTGTTCTACATACTCAGGCGTACGCTTGGCAATACCGGTTCCTCTTACCTTTGCCGCTGCTTCGATAGTATCTAAAATGATTGG
>JAIRVZ010000017.1 GCA_031253625.1 Dysgonamonadaceae bacterium | reverse complement strand
CAAACTCGACAATTATTATCAATTATGGTGGTACTGGTAGTGGTACGGTAAATACAGCAGTCAATCAGGTATATAACGACTTTAACTTTATAAATTCAGCTGCCAGTACTACTCTTAACGCACCTGCCGGAGCCAATACCACGCAGTTCCGCAGGGTTATCGGTCCCGGAAGAGTGAGTAATGGCAAGTATCAATACTTGTGTCCCTCTGCCTCCGCAACTTGGGGGTATATAAATGGCATTGAGACAGATACATTGTATCTTCGTTCCGGTAGCAACGAGGTAATCTATAGATTTACTTCCGGTTCAACGAATATTATCAACAAAATGTTGTACGCAAGCGGAAATCCGTGTACGCGAATGAAAATTTACTCTACCGTCAGCGGTGAGCCTGCTTTTGTCAATATCAAGGAAGGAGCGGCAACCATCATCCGTGCGGAAGGTGTAAATTCGGCTTACATAGATTTTGTCTATGTGAATGGAATTGTAGCCAATCAAGGACCGGGTTTAATTATGTTGGAAAAAGGATTCGGAAGCCCGGATGACGTAACACTGGATGGACGTACTTACAATGCCATGACGGATCTTGAAGGATGGATTATGGATACATATGATCCGAGTTTCAATCCTTTCCCTGCTCCGCATTTACCATGCGATGCTTTCCCCTACGTCATTAATCCCGTTCAGTTCGTAACAACTCCCGACTGTACCTACGAATGGAGAAAAGGCGGAGAAACCGGAACAATTCTTAACCCCGGTAGTCCAAAGCAATCGATTTGGACAATTAATTCTGTCGCCGATGTTGGCGAATATTATCTGAAAGTGACTTATAATACGACATGCAACCTTGCTAAAGGAGCAACAATTACTACTGTAACTGCCGATTCTCTTATTTGGACAGGAGCAGTCGATAAAGACTGGAATAACCCAGGCAACTGGGAATTGCCTGATAACGGTGGTGCTGTAGACTTTGCTCCTTCTGCGTGTATAGATGTATTGATACCTGCCGGATTGTCGGTTTATCCCGATTTGCTATCAGGTAACACCGATTATACTCGCGAGTTTTATGACAAAGCTGCTTGTAACAATATTTGGTTCGAACATGGCGGTGAAGTTGTCCGCACTGACTTGTTGGAATATACAAAGGCCTATGTCGAACTAACCCTCGCAGCCAATCGTTGGAATATGCTTGCTGCTCCGTTGCGTTATATGTATCCGGGCGATTATTACAAAGATTTCCCATGTCCTTTCGAAGACAAATTGCGTATCTATCAACAGCTTTTTGCAATGAATAATCCTCAAAACGGAACAGTAGATACAAGTCTTAATGGCGATTGGACAGAACCGTTCAACAATCCTGAAGTAGCCATGCCGGCCGGTTTCGGCTATGCCATACAGCTACTTGATAACGGCACATTGCTTAGTGGTGAAGCCTTAACCAACGAAACAGATTGGACTCCATTACCTACAGGAGAACGCCACTCTATGTGGTTCCCCAAAAATGATACGGAATATAATATTTACATCATTTACAGCAGCGACGGACAAGGCAATCCTCCATTCAGAAGTTCATGTGATATTGATAATGAAGATACCCGCCAATTGAGCAGAGGAAGTGGTTTTGATAACTACCGTTTTATTTACGAATCGGGTAGCACTTGGAAAACCACAGGCGACATCACGCTCACCACAGCCGGTGTGTCGGATGCAGAAAAACAGGTGATTATAGGTAATCCATTCATGTCACACTGGAATTTCAGCAATTTCTACGCACAAAACGCAGGCATATTCAAAGAAGAATACAAAGTATTGGATAGTGCCAACGATGCTGCTTTTACCACTTATTCTCCTTTATTACCCTCATGGACTTCTGCCGACGAACTGATAGCACCTATGCAATCGGTACTGATTACCTCAACTGCCGCCTTTGGCGCAACAGATTTGAAATCCAACGTTGAGGCCATGACTCAAAGACCGGGTAATATTTTGAAAAGTGCAACCAGTGATGAATCGAACTTGCTGAAAATCGTTGCCGGGAAAGACGACAAAATTAACTGGACGCATATTTTGTTCGATGCGATGGCCGATAACAACTACGATTTGAATGAAGACAGTTACAAGCTGTTTGTTACGAAAGTAACCGAACCTGTGGCGGTCTACACTCGTTCGCAAGATGGTATTGCTCTCGATATCAATGTCTTTGGCAACACCAAAGAAATGATTCCGCTCGGAGTTCGTACTACCCAAACCGGAACCATCAACCTGCAATTTGAAGGAGCCGACAACTTCTACAAATTGTATTTATTTGATGCTCAAAATGGTATAAAAGTCGACCTGAAAGAAACACCCGAATACAATTTCGATAAAACAACATCAGACTTGTTTATAGATGGAAGACTCTTCCTGTCGATAGAAAATGCGCCTAACAGTGACTTCTTCCCGACACAAGGAGCGGTATCTGTTTTTACCTCGAATAATCAATTACAGGTGGTTTCGGATAGCAACATCGACGAGGTTCAGGTGTTTGATATGCAGGGAAGACTGTTGCATCAAGCACATAATATCAGAAGTTCGGCATATACTTACAATTTACCAAGCAATGGTATGTATGTTGTTAAAGTATTGACAGGCAAAGGTGTAACAATAAAGAAAATAACAACAAATTAGAAATACGAGGATACGCGGTACAGGGTGTACGGTAAGATTTATTCTTTCGTGCACTCTGTTTGCATTCGCTCTTAAGATTTAACCTCGTATTTTTTTTTATTTTTCATTTTTTTTATACATTTGCATAAAATCCCTATGAAAAACGTATAGAAGAATCATTAACAATTAATAAATCATAAAAATCATGAAAAAGGTACTGTTAACATTATTGGTGTTTTTTGCTGTAGCAACAACTGTTAAGTCTCAAAAAGACGTCGTTTTTGTAGAATACTTCACTTATACCAAAAGCATTGGATCTTCGTATGCTCAAAGTTTTCGAGATAAAGTTATTGCGGGATTAATCGCTACGGATCGTATTGTCGTGAAAGACGTATCCTCGGAAACAGCATTAAAAGATGAGGGAGCAAGACAAACACAAGATGCTTCTACCGTTAGCGAAGAAAGATTGGTAACTATGAAAAGCTTGAATGCACAATATTTGATTCAAGGCCATTTAACTAATTTTCATGCAAACAAAAATGTTGATAAAGAAGGTGATGTCACCTATCGAGGCGTTTTGACTTACTCATTGAAAGTAATTGATATTGCAACAGGAACTCTGAAAGGAACAGAAGTTTATACTCACGGTGATGAATTATTTTCCCTTAATACTGTCGGATCATCTGAAGAAAATGCAATAGCAAGTATCATGAATTTTATTAAAGGCGATATGGCGAAATTTGTAAATAAGCATTTCCCCATAGAAGGCACCATATTGGAAATAAATGCTGAGAAGAAAGGAGAGGCTACGGAAGTATATATTAGTCTTGGCTCACTTAACGGACTGCAGAAAGGTCAGGATTTCAAAGTATTTGCAGTACGTGAAATAGCAGGAAGAAAATCTCAAAAAGAAATCGGAGCACTTAAAGTTATTGCTGTAGAAGGAGACGATATATCACTTTGCAAGGTAATAAAAGGCGGTATCGAAATAAAAGCAGCCGTAGGCGAAGGACAAGAAATTATTATAAGAACCGGAGAAAAGAGAGAAAATATTTTCAAAAAAATTGATAGCGTGATATGATAAACAACTTAAAAACATTATCAATACTGCTACTTTTTTCTGTAATCGGAATATCAACGGCTTGGGGTCAAACCTATACCAATGATGCAACGCTGGTACAGAAAAAAAAATTGAGCGCAGTAGTCAAGGCTTCCGGAATGCACGAAAAGAAGAAGGAGGCTACGTTAATGGCCGTCAAATCGGCTTTCGATACTTATTTCAACTATGGGATAGTCGGACTGAATGATGACCGGCCTTTGATAAGTGATGCTGCTGCGGCAAATTCGTCCGCATATCTCGAACGTTTTTTCGATGATAAAAGTAAGCGTTACCTTTCATTTGTAGCAACTTATGAAGAGGATAAAAATCCGAAAAAGTTGCCGAATAATATGTACAAGGCAACCATTACACTTGAAATTTACACAGACGCTCTCGAAAAGGATTTGTCAAGAAATAACGTAAAAACAAGTGCGCTTTCCGCCGTGCCAAAAATACAGGAGGTCGTATATCAACCAACGATAATGGTAGTGCCGTATAAACAACAGAATAGAGGCTACAAAGAAATTCTGCGTGAAGCTGAATATGTCGATCTCAGAAATGCTATCACTCGCGTGCAAGATGCTTTTGTGAAAAAAGGCTACAGTATAAAAGACGTGATGGCCGTGTTGGAGGCTACAGAAAAAAGTATGTTGTTGGAGTCGAATTCCTCTGTCGAATCGTTTGATGGACACATCATCAATAGTTCGGGATCTGATGTATATGTTACGGTCGATGCCGGATATAGCACCAATGCTGCCGGAATATCAGGAAGTATCGCTTTGGTTGCTTACGAACGGGCATCCGGAAAATTGCTTGCATCGAAACAAGCAAATACGCAACGCTATGCTAAGGGTACACTTACCGATGTATATCGCATTGCGATCGGCTCAATAATCGATGATTTCATGAAAGATATAACGTCGAGTTACGCTAAAAAAGCCGACCTCGGAAATACTTTTGTGTTGCGTGTATCTACAGGAAACATGGCAACAATGGACTTAAATTCGGAAATTGCCTCTGAAGGAGGTTACCCGCTCTCCGATGTTTTACGCAAATGGTTGAGACAAAATGCTCTTAATGGCAATTTTCATGTGCAGGGAGCCACGCGCGACTTGGTTATATTCGACGAAATTCAGGTAGCCGCGAAAACTCAAGATGGTCATTTTCAGGATGCCAACGACTTTGCGCTGAATATATTCACTTTCCTCAAATCATTAGGTATCGCTTGCGATAAACGTGTAGACGGTAATACAATATATATAACCATTGAAGAATAATTCGATATGAAAAAGTTGTTATTTCTTACAGTTTTGCTTGCTTGCTCCACAACATTACTCTATTCGGCTAAAAAACCCGATTGGGTAATGAAAAGACCTGTCGATAAAGAGAATTATATAGGTATCGGATATGCTTTGACAACAGATCCGAACTATTTGCAGGAGGCTAAAAGGCAAGCTTTGAACGATTTGATTTCCGAAATCAGTGTCGGAATACAAAGTGAAACATTGATGAACATGGTTGCTGTAGACGATGAGGTTTCTACTTACCTTTCCCAAAGCATAAAAATGAGTGCCCGGGAAGATCTCGAACAATTTCAGTTGACCGACAGTTGGGGAGATAAAAAGGAATATTGGGTATTATACAAATTAAATAAAGCAGAATGGCAGCGAATCAAAGCGGCTCGCATAAAAAAAGCTACTGATGCAGGATATGATTTCTGGACACAAGGTATTAGCGCTCAAAGAAACGGCGATTTAATGGCTGCTGCTAATATGTATGTTAAAGGATTGGAGTCGATACAGCCTGTCGCCAACGAGGCTTTGCCACATAATCATAACGGACAAACGGTAGATGTTGGCATTGCGTTGTTCACTTCGTTGAAACAGGTGTTTAGCAACATTAACATAACTGCCGATCCGGGAAATTTGCAAATGAGACCCATGCAGCAAGCGGAAGAGCCTGTTGTTATATCCGTAACTCAAAATGGTAATCCGTTGAAAAACGTAAAATTGAAAATAGATTTTCTGACCGGTTCCGGAAAGTTGTCTTCAAACAATGTTACTAATTCGGCAGGAGTTGTTGATTTGTATGTACAAAGCATCACATCGAAACTTTCCCGGCAGGAAATACTTGCAATGATAGATGCTCAACAGTTTTCATCCATAAAGAATCCTTTCTTTGAAAGTGTATTTAGATCGTTTCAAAACAATCTGCCTCGCACGGTCATTACCATCAATGTAGAAGAAAGCACGCAAAAAGCTTATATTCATAGCGAAGGATCGTCTAACGACGCATTGGTTCGGGCGGTAAGCAGCTTGCTTACAAACAACCACTTCACGGTGGTTACAGATCCGGAACAGGCAAACCTGTTGATTCAAATCAATTCCAGCATGAAGAAGGGCGGTTTAGTAAAAGGAGATATGTTCGATTTCAATGAATATTTTACGAATGTCAATATAAAAGTGTCGGATGCCGATTCTCGTGTATTGATCAACTATTCTGTCAATAATCATCGTTCATTATCGCCGGCGTCGGCTTCGGAAACTGCCGCATGGAATGCTGCTGTAAAAGATGTGATGCAACGCATCAATAAAGAGTTCAAGAAAGAATTGGAAAAAGTTAATATTAACAATTAAAAACGTATTAAAATGAAAAAGTATTATTTTTTATTCAGCATCATTAGTATTGTACTGATGACGTTAAGTTTAAGTTGTGGAGCTGCAAAGCCGCCCAAAGGCAGTGTTATGCCATGTTCGGGACCTGAATACAGAGAAAATAGCGAATTTTTCAGGGCAACAGCGCCGGGAATCCCAAATGCAGATGAAAGACTGGCAAGAACTTCAGCGATAGCAGCGGCTCGTGCCGAGCTTGCCTCATCCATAAACACTTTGCTTACCAGAACAATGGAGATATATCAAAATTCATTTCAAACGGAAGAAGTGTCTGAAACGAAGACTAAGATAGACGACATAACACGTTTGGTTGTAGCAGAGAAAATCAGTGGTTCGCGTATTATTTGCGACTTCAGAGAAGTGCCGACGAAAAAGAATAATAAATACAAATTCTACATCACGGTTGAATTAGCTAAAAACGACATTGTTAAAGCTATGCAAAAACAAATGACCGAGGCTGAATACGAAAAATTCAGAAGAATATACGATGAAGAAATGAGAAACGCTCGATAAGGAATTTGAAAATAACGATTCTATAAAACAAAAAACCTGCCGATTGTGTAAAAACTTTCGGCAGGTTTTTTATACCATGGTTTTATTTATGATAATCTTATAACTTTTGCTTGTTCGCTTTTGCAATTAGGCATTGCCCTTCCGATGTTTGCACCGATGTAAGTAGGGTCGCACACAAGGAATTTTTTGCCATCGATAGTTAGGTAATCACCGTATATATCTTCCGGAAAATGAACTGCCGTAGCTAAGTGTCCGGGATAGAGCAACAATACTACATCCAAACCTAATAATTCCCTGACTAAAATAGAGTACAAAACAGCACGGTCTTTACAGTTATTGTAAGGGAAAAAGAAACTTTCGTCGGCAAAGAATGGTCGTTCGTGGCCAAATTGTTCGGCATCCGTTTTGTAGGCAAAAGTGGTTTGCAGAAAGTTGAGCAATACTCCTGCGGCTTCTGTTTTGCTTTTGTTTGCAATAACTTTTTGCAATGCAGGATAGAGTGATTGTTTTACGGTTTCGCTCAAGCCGGTAAATGCATATAAATCGAATTCGGAAGATAAAGGATAATCATTGAAATAATCAAGCAAATTTTGATTGGTTTGTATCGCTGCTTGAATTTCAGGATAACGTGCAGAAGTGAACGTTTTAGGCGAATTTAATTTTTCTGTCAACTTGGGTAGCTCGGTTTGCCATGAAAAATATTGCTCTTGAGGGAATTGTTGGTCACACATATAAAGTGATTTCCCTCGTAAGTCTTTATCTATCACATAATATTTAACTCCGTCGACATTCAAATAAACGTATTCATAGATAGTTTCTCGAAAAGGAATTAACATGGTCAAACGGTTGTCTGTTCGGGCAAGACGTACTTTATATCCCGATTGAGTGAGAATAAACATTTGCCATAAAACAGCCTCGTTAGTATTTTTTCCTAAGAAACTTTCCGATATTGATTTGAGCAATAGCATATAGCCCCAGTCGCTTAAATTGAGTTGGTCGCGCAATTTAAGACAATCAGCTATCAGTGCGTTATACTGCTTTCCTGACAAGGTCTTCCACGCATTAGCCATATTTTTTTCCGAAACATCGCTCAATGAAAAGCGTAGAGAATTGTCTAAACTCACTTTACAGTCTGTGTTATAAAAAAGAAATGAAAAACCGGGCTTAGTGGTTTCCGGAAACGGTTTCGGAGATGTGGGTACCGATGTAACAGATGGCGTTGGAGTCGGTACAGGTGTTGTTACGCCTGTAGGATCTGTAACCGCAGGAGTCGGAGCGGGTTCCGGGGTTGGTTCCGGTGTAGTCGTTGGCACTTTAATCGGTGTTACTGGTCTCGAACGCGGTGTCGGCTTGGGTGCAGGTGTAACCGTTACAACAGGCAACGGGTCGGCTGTAGGAGTTTTTACTGGCTTTGCCACCGGCTGTTTTACCGGCTCATCCGATTTAGGAGCAGGAATACCTTGATAAGTTTGGAATTCTTGCCACGACCGGCTCATAAATTCTGCAAAGTTGGCATTGGCTTCAGCGCGAAAATCCTCAAACTCCTGTTCTTTTTCTTTCTTGAATGCATTAAACTCCTGTTCCATTTGTTTGCGTATTGCATCAAAATCTTGCTGAGCATAAACACTGGGAATTAATAGACAAATTAATCCTATGGCTAAAACAATATTCTTCCTCATGACACAAAAATTTTAATTTAAAATTTACTTGCTTTTATAAGTTGTTCTTACAAAGATAATGATTTTAAATGTAAACATCTATCCGTTCTTTTATTTCTTTTTTTGTTATAAAGTTATTTTCATTAGCAATTTTTTTATAAAGCCAACAATCTTTACAAGGAGACTCCTCACAAATTTTTCCTCCCGTAAGCATTTTTTTTGTATTTTTGATAATCTTCGAATTTAGACTTTTTTCAAGCCCAAGTTCAAAAATATTCAATCCAAAATCTTTATCCAAATTAAAGCAACAACCAAATAGGCGTCCATCATAATTTATTTGAGGAACCTTCCATAGTTGAATACAGGCAAGAACTCTTTTGTCGGAAAGAGATTGACGTAGTTCTTTATTTTCATAACATAGTTTAGTTTCTCTTTCTATCATTTCAATATCGTCAGGAATAAAACCTTCAAGATCTTTGATGAATGATATTTCGCAATTAAGTTCTTTTGCCATTTTTTTTGCTTCTCTTATTTCAGACTCTGTTTGATTAGACTCTAAAACAACGTACTGCCAATATACAAGAGGGTGCGAACTATTATATTTTTCCTTATATTCATTTAGTTTTTTTACATTATCTATAACTTTATTAAAGTCACCATTTCTTCTATACCAAGAATAAATTTCCTGAGAGGCTCCGTCGATAGCTACAGTTATTCCGTGAAATTGGTATTTTACTAAAGCTTCCAACACTTCATCAGAAACAGTATTAAAATTAACTCCATTATATGCTGATAGATTAATTTTTTTTGAATGAGAATATTTGATGATTTCGAGTAAATCAGGATTTAAAAATATTTCTCCTTGATTAGATAATTCTATTTCCTTCACAAAAGCATTTTTCTTTGTAAATTTTGCAAAATCATCGAATTTCAAATATCCCTTACCTCTATTTCCATAATTAAGTTTCCGCATGAAACATCCTCTGCAATTTAATTGGCACAGAGAACTTGCATCTATCCTGACACGGGTAGGCAATTTCTTCCCGCTTATTTTATTCATCCAAATAATCAAACTTCGACGATCTAATTGACGTAAGAGTTTGATTTCATATTTAATTTTATCTTTAACGGGTGACGGTATCGCCTTTTTTATCAAACGAAGCATAAAATTTTAAATTAAAATTTACTTGCTTTTATAAGTTGTTCATACAAAGGTAGTGCTTTTTTTCGTGTAAACCAATATGTTAATGAGCGATTTTTAAACACATAGGGCACATAGATTTTTTATTTCTACATGCCCTGTATCTTTTCGTGTGAATTTTTAATAAATATTATTTTGCAGTTTCTAATGCCTTCAAACGGGCTTCTAATTGTTCGATAATTTTCTGTTGTTCTTGAATGGCTTTTGTTAACACCGGAATTAATTCGCTATATGCAATAGATAGTGTTTCTCCCTTATCAAGATCGCCTTCGGTTCCAACTACTAACTCAGGTATAACTTCTTTCACTTCTTGGGCAATAAAACCTACACGTTCAACTCCTAATTTATCTTTCATTTCGTAATTTACAGGTTTTAATTTCATTACTTCCGATAAACCATATTTTACAGGGATAACGTTTGTTTTCAAGCGAGCATCCGAACTTATATCAAATCCGAGGGCTTGAATGCGTTGATTGGCTGAAATGGTTCGACGAGAAAAAAGATGTAAACTATCCGCTAAAATACGAAATTCAGTAAAATATTTATTCTTTGAGTCCTTTCTTTGATATGCATCCATTCTCGCTCCATGATAAGATTCAGGGACGCCTTCCGGATTTGCTGCTAAAAAAATTATACTGCCAATATCTTTATCTAAATTCGGACCACCGTCTTTATCGGTAAGCACAAAATTAATTGAATTTGGAGAATCTGTAGTATCCCAATTAGCCTCTCCCGTCAGCACACTTTGAATAACGATTCTTGCAGCCCAACCATCGAGTGGAGTATTAGGAGATTGCTCGGTAAAGATTTGTAACGCACCATTCGGATAGTACTCGTGATTTCGGGTACCTTCTTTTGTAAATGCAGAACCTACACCTAAACGATTACCAATAAATCCATTTTGGGTCGTAAAAAAATTCCCGTTAACATGTAATTTTTCTTTCGGATCTTTTTCTCCGATACCTACATTTGCCATCAAATAAGAATCGTCTGTATTTAAAGTTGACGGAGCAGCCGGACTACTTCCTACCTTATACCAAGGTTCGATGGCGTTACCTGCCGGTTCCCATGTTGCGATACCGCTGTCATCGGTTGTCAGCACATAGCCTTTATTTTCGTTTCCGTCAACAAGTCTGAAACCTTTTATCGGATTATAAGCAGTTGAGCCCATTTTATATTTTGTGCCGTCTGTAACAATGTGGAGTTTATGTGTAGGTGATTCTGTTCCGATGCCTACATTTCCGAAACCGTCAATTGTCATTTGTATCTTTTCTTCATTTGCTTGATCTTTAGTTGTTCTAAATTCCAATTTTCCACTAGCAGTACCGTCAGCGTTTTTAGCTTCTAATCCTAAAATGGCAGCAAACGGCCTAATATATTGGGTAGAAGTAGAAGAACAAGTCATATCTTTATTTCTACCAAACAACACTCCTCCCAATATATTATGTGTGTTAGTAAATTGCGGTGAGGCATAACTGGACAAGCGCAAGTAAGGAATATTGTTTTCTATCAATATATCGCCGCCTTTTACATGAACTCTCGCATCAGGTGTAGTGCCGGCGGCAACTCCAATACCTAAATTTGGAGCAGCTGTTAATCCATTTGAGTTAAACCACACATTGTTACTTTGAAAAACAGCATCACCTTGAACATGTAAAGGATATTGAGGATTAATTCTAATACCCAAGTTACCGTTCATATAAGAATTTCCACTTACATTTAATTTGTAATTATTAGGATTACTTGTTATCCCAATACTCAAGTCGTCCTTTATATAAGCATTTCCACTAACTTGTAAAGATTGAGGATCTGTACTTGTAAAAGTATTACCAATTAAAAGCTTTGCATTTATGTAAGCATTTCCGTCAACTTGTAAAGGAAATTGTGAATAAAAACTAGTTAGAGATAGACTCTTACCAACTAAAAGCTTTTCATTTATATAAGCATCTCCTCCGGCAACTTGAAATATGCAATTTGTATTCCGGATAGTTGTGCCAACACTCAAGGATTCTATAAAAGAATGTCCTCCGGCAACTTGAAATCTGCCAGAAGCAGGGTTTACGCCAATACCTAAATTTCCGTTATTAAAAGTTACGCTTCGGGCATTAGTGTTATCTAAGCCAATTAACAGTTGGCAGCTATTTGTTGTAATAATAGTATGCTTAGTTAAATTGCCACCCAGTTCAAATGTTGTCGAACTTGATGGGAGCGTTAATCCGTTAGTGGCGGTGTAAGTCGTGTTTGTATCAGCATCTTTTATCCATTTTGTTTTATTCCAGTAATAAACCCCGATCCCATTTCCTCCTACCACACTTGGGTTTGTGTTGTAGACAATCGTTCCTTCCAAGGCTTCTTTTTCTTCTGCCGAAAACGTTTTATCGCTAAATTCGGACGGAATAAGATTCACATTTGTTAATGAAACATTGGGCAAGCGTAAACCTCCGATATAAGTACCGGTGCCGGTAGTACTGTTTAATTCCAATACTGCACCTTTAACGGGTTCTGCATCTTGGCCAATTTTTACTTGTGCTTGCACAGTTCCTATCATCATTAGTGCCATTAATGTGATTAAGACTTTTAATTTTTGAATAACTTTCATAATCATTTTCTTCTTTTATTTTTAATATGTATTGTTGTTAATTATTAATTGTCAACTGTCAATTATCAATTGTAAAAAAACTCCGGTGTTCCTTATCATACACATAAATAAAAAAGATAAAAAAGAAACTTTTTTTACAAAAAGTCTATTCGCCGTATTTTCACAAATATGGACTGCCAAGTTTCTTAACAATGAAAAAGGAAACACCGGAGCAATAAATCACATTTATTAGTAATTTTTCTGACAATTTATTCATGGTGCGAAAGTAAGGCGAAGGTTGAAAAAATGATGGAAAAAAACTGTGCAAAAATGGAAAAATTTTGTACAGATGTTGAGAATCAGGAGGTTACGATAGGGTAAAGAGAGGGGGCAGAGATTTGCGGGAGGTTTCTCGTTATGCTCGAAATGACGAGGAGGGTGTTTTTATTGAATTCCGGTAATCTTTTGGAGCCATATTGTATTTGTCTCTAAATTGATTTCGGAAAGTTTGCACGGTTCCGAAACCTGCTATCTCTGAAATTTCTTCTATCGACAGGTCGGATTGTTCGAGCAACTGTATGGCATCTTTCAGGCGAAGGAAGTTGACGTAATCTTTGAATTGCATTTTAAGGCAGTGTTCAAAGGCTTCAGTAAATGCTCTTCTATTTGTACCCAAACTTTCAATCACAAGTTCTTGTGTAAGGGCAGGGTTGCGGTAAATCTTGTCTTTGAGCAAGAGGTCGCGAACAGCAATACACAATTTATCCATGCGACTTTCAACACATAAGTTGTTGTCGGCTACTGAGGTTGTTTCGTTAAGAAAATGAGGTGAAAATGAGGTTTTAGTAAGCATTTCATTGATTAGTTCTTCCTGTTGTATGGTTAATTCTTTGATTTGTTGCGCTAATGTGCGGTTCTTTTTGGTGATTTTCCGGCTGTAATGCATCCAACCTCCGAGTGCGATTGCCAACAGGATGCAGCTGCCGATGGCAAAGAGAAGATAGTTGTGGAGGTATTCTTCTCTGGCAATGTGTTTGTCTACTTCGTATTGGGTGCGGATTTCGTCTAATTGAGCGTTGTTTTCTGCCAAACGGATAGAGTCGCTGAGTTGAACTGCTGTTTCAAAAACCGAATATGATTCTTCCGTGCGCCTCATTTTGCGTAATATGTGGGCTTTTTTCTTTAATAAGATAACCATATAAGAAAATTCTCCGAGGTTAGAGCATTCGTCAATGTCTTTATCGAGCCACTTAATGGCATTATCGTACTCATTGCGTTCCTCGCAAATTCTGAATTTGATATCCCATATATAATGCAATTCTATAGGGATAATCATTGGTTCCATGGAATCGCAATATAACTCGGCTTCGTCGTATTTTTTGTTATCGATGCAAATGCAGGCGCAGCACTTATAATAATATACCAAAAACGGGTCAGGATATCCGAAAGTTTTTTCAAAGGCAATCGCATGTTTTTTCCAAATGGGCATTAGAGAAAGGCACTCGTTTATTTTCCCTTGATTATTCAAAATGGTTACCAATCCGTTGTATCCGGTTGATGCTAAGAAATAATTAGCAAGGTCAGATTCTTCTTTAATCAGTTTTAATGCGTTTTGTATTGTTTCTCTAAAGTATTTTTCGGCTTCATCATAACGTTCTTCCATTGTGTATATTCGTGCCATTAGATTGGTAGCATGAGCCACTCCATATAAACAATTTTCTTGTTTGGCTTCTTCATACATTTGTTTGGCCCCCTCTATCGAGCGTTTGTTATTTCCATTCCTTCCTGATAGTTGTATCTGAAGAGTATAGACATCGTAGTAGTCTTTACGGGTGCCATTTTTCTTAATGAAGGGTAGATATTCATTGGCTTTTCGCTCAAATTCATCATGCTTTAAGTAATTCCACAAACAAACAAGTTCCGCTTTGCAAGCCTTACTTTCGTATTTTTTATTTTGTTGTTTGCGTGCTTCGCGAATAAATTCGCTTACATATTGTAACATTAAATCAGTTTCTTCGTCCGGAAATTGCAGGCGAGCCAATGTTTCGTATGTTTTTAATTTTTCTTCGCCTTTTGTTGACGTGATTACTTTTAGTAGCGAATCTTTTTGGTGTTGAAAATCGTTACTTTGTCCCCAAATAGCTATTGTGGAAATAAAACAAGTAAACAAACAAAGCAGTATTTGAATGAAAAATCGGGTTGTAAGTTTCATTTTGTTATCGCTATCTTAATTTTTGTGTGTAAAAAAAATAGTAATTACTCAATACAAAGATAGGAAAAAAATATTACTTTTGTGTGTTGTGTTTTCTGATTTGAAAAATATAGACTTTTTGAAATAATTTAATCTTACAAAATCATGAAAAAGTATTTTATCTTCATTATTATTGGTGTGTTTTTCTTTGAAACGTACACAGTGGCGCAAACTGTTCGAGAACACGGTTCAAATGACGTAAAAATAGGTATTGCTGCCTATACTTTTAGAAAATTCGACATTGATTCTACTCTTAAAATGTATAAAATTGCAGATGCAAAATATATGTCTGTAAAAGATTTTCATCTCCCATTAAATAGTACAAGAGAGCAAATGGAAGATTTTAAGAAGAAATGTGCTCATCACGACGTTATTCCCTATGCGCTTGGCCCTATTTATATGAAAACAGAAGAAGAAGTGGATAATGCTTTTGATTATGTGGTTAGATTTGGTGGTGATTTATTAATTGGAGTCCCTAATTATGAATTGCTCCCTTATGTTGAACAACAAGTAAAAACAACCGGAATAAGATTTGCAATTCATACGCATGGGCCTGATAATCAGCCTTTCCCGGATGCTAAAGATGCTTACGACAGAATTAAAGATATGGATCCGCTTATCGGAATTTGTATCGATTTAGGACATACAATACGATTTGGTGGAAATGCAACAGAAGATCTTATAAAATATGAAGATAGAATATTTGATATTCATATCAAAGACGTAACTGCACCATCTAAAGAGGGAACAACATGCGAAATGGGACGTGGAGTAATGGATTTTTATCCGATATTGGAATCTTTAAGATTAATAGAGTACAAAGGTGCTGTATCTCTTGAATTTGAAAAAGATCCGGATTATCCTTTCTTTGGAGTTTTAGAGTCTATCGGATACCTGCGTGGAGCGTTAGATATGGTTAATAGAAAAACTCAATTTTAATAACTTATAAGCTGTCAATTAATTGACGCTGTTTCATGAAAAACTCAATCCTACTTTTTTCATCCGCTTCCGAAATTTGAACAGATGCCCTTTTTTTTGATTGCATCCAGTTTTTGAAATTTTCTATCATTACAGTGTCATCAGTCCATATTTCGTTCTTTGCAAAGGCATGAACGCAGCAGAATTTTATATTTTCCGAATAATAGTAGCTATAATTGGTATCAATACTAAGATGGGAAATATATAGATTTACCTTGTTACCTGTTTCCGGCCAACAGCCTTTTTCCGCTACTCCCGACATATAATCTAATAAGTCATATAAATCTTTTTTAATCAAATCTTTTTCTTCATCGGTAATTAGGTAGATAGAGTGAAAATAACGAATATCGGATATCAATTCATTAGTAATATTATGGTCCAAAACAAAACTTACAGCTCCCAAACTTTTTGAAACCATATAATGAGTTGACGATAATTCAGCTACTATTTTCGGATAAGCAAGCTGGGAAAAGGGTAAAGTTTTATCATTGGTATATTGATACATCCATTTTAGCAGATAAAATCTATTAATGTGTTGAAAACCGGAAGTCCACATACGGGGCAGTCTGTTGGTAATTTCCATACATTCCATATTGGGAAAATCCCGGGTATATTCGCTATCTTCAACTAAATATCGCATATAGCTCAATTCTTCTTTCGAAGGATTGAGATAGTTCCATAATTGCATCTTAAAAGAAATATGATTGGAGTTGATTCCAACAATGTCATTCAGAGAAATATTCCACGCAGAAGCAATTTTGGCAATTTCATTGGCAGGAAATACGACATCACTGCGTAATCTCCGATACACAGCCTCGCGTTCAATAGATAACAAGTCCATCAATGCTTCTGTTAATTGCGGTTTCTGAGGATATTTTTGATAAAGAGTTTCTAAAAAACAATCATACCATGTATTATTTTCCATTATATTTTATATACTAAATGATTTAAATTGCAAATCTAATGAAATTTATTACAAGACACGAATTAAGAGGAAAAAAATATTTTATTTACGAATTAAGAGTATTTGATTATATAAATATGTCCACATCGTGTATTATTCGAATAAATCTATTTTATGTTGTAATATTTGAAAGCTATTACAATCTCTTTTGACTTAAAACGCCTTTATGGATATTAGTAACGTATGTAACTTTGCAAGCAAATACTCAAAAAAGGTCTATTTGGATAACAAAGAGGTTTTTTGGTATAAATATAGTTAAGAATAAGGAACGTACTTTTGTCTGGTTTTTACACAATTCATGGAACTATTAAATAAAAAAGAACATTTGGACTGCTATCTGTATGATAATCAAGGAGATTCTATTGTTGTACACTTTGACAAAATAAAAGGAGAAAAATTCTTGCTCAACAAAACTCATAATCAAATAGTTTTTTGCTGAAAGGGAAAATTAATTTTTCGTATGAATATCAAGTCAATAATATTTTTGAAGAGGGAACTTTTATATTGTTTCCGAGAGAGTATCAATGCATAATGAATGTGGTGGAGAATTCAAGTATTGTTATAATAAACATGCACAGCGAAATAAATTTTTGCAATCATTTTCCACTCGAAATATTATATGAATTGAATGAAAGTATTGCTTCAGAAAATTCAGCATACCCGTTAAAAATAAATGAGGTAGTTTCCGATTATTTGAATACTGTTGTCGAGTCAATTTCCGATGGGTTGAAATGTGCATATTTCCAAGAGTTGAAACAGAAAGAATTGCTTTTTTATTTACGGGTATATTATCCAAAAAAAGATTTAGCAGCTTTTTTTGCTCCGATGCTCAACAATGACATCCGTTTTTCGAGATTGATTTATAAAAATTACGAATCGGCAAAGAGCGTAGAAAATCTGGCATTTCTTACAAATTATAGTGTATCAGGGTTTAAAAAGCGATTTATGAAAGTTTTTGGCATTCCTCCTCATCATTGGGTGGAAAAAGAGAAGTCAAAAAAGATATATTATGAGATTAATTGTACTCAAAAAACATTTAAGGAGATATCAATAGAATATGATTTTTCTTCGACTGCACACTTCGATAAGTTCTGTAAAAGAGTGTACGGAATGTCACCGGGTGTGTTGAGAGAAAGTACCAAGCAAAGAGTTTTACTTGATTTTTGAAATATCATATATGTTATTTTTATCCGGGATTCCTTTATTCAAAGAAAACTGCTGTTCTTGTTTGTGAAAATATGATATGCAGGCTTTTTGTGAAAAAAGTAGTATCAGTTTCAGACTTTTCTGACCCCAATAATGTATAAGACGTGTGTGTATGTGTGGAATAAAGGAGTCCGGATAATTAATAAATTGAGAAACAGCATAAAGGATTTTGCTTGATTTTTAATATGCTAATTATATAAATTTAAATATTATGAACATATTATATATTGTTGAATGGAGGAAGAAAAAACTTCTTTTGTTTTTATGCTTTTTGTTGTCAGGGATTTCAGTTTCCCTGGCAGAAGATGCTATGTGGGAACAGTCGAAGAGTGCTGAATCTCAACTGTGGATTAATCAACCGGGATTAATTCAAAAAGAAGCAGATCGATCTTTTTTTTCAGATTTGTTTGACAATTCTGAAAATAATCCTCCTGTCTTACGCGGGCCGGGTGGGGGTGGTGATCCTATTGGAGGAGTTCCGGCTAAGGAAGGAATGTGGATAATAGTTTTATGCGCTTCAGTTTACTTATTGATTAAGCATACAAGCAGGTATTACTTATCTAACAGAAAAAAGATGAAAAGAAACAAAACCAAGCAATATCGTGAAAGTAAAACTTACATCTATGGAAGTAAAAACTGAAAAAGTGTTTATTAAATAAAATAATTTTCCAAGTATGTTATTTTTGTTATTCAAATTCTTTAAACGCCAAAAGAGGTTGACTCAATGAGAATCAACCTCTTTTAGTAATAAGATTTGGCGGCTACCTACTCTCCCACATATTGCAGTACCATTGGCGCTATCGGGC
>JAIRVZ010000106.1 GCA_031253625.1 Dysgonamonadaceae bacterium | reverse complement strand
ACTCCACGGAGCACATGATTGAATGAATTTTCTCCGTCGGGGTATTTTTTTGTTATTCCTGATAATTTTAGCATAATTAGTTAGTAAGTTAATAAGTTAGTATGTTAATTATTTTTGTTGGTTTTTTATGTAGGCAATAAGGCCTCTTGTCATTTTATGGACTTCGGAAGTTTGTACAAGTAAAATTTTACTTTGTTCATTTGTTGTATAATTCAATTTTTCGGAAAGATAAAGCATTGACTTTACCTCACTACAAGATGCTAATGAAATATACAAAAATCTAACAAACTCAGCATTCGAACTTCTATCAAAACCCTCAGCAATATTATTTGAAATAGATACTACTGCTCTACATATTTGGTCTTTAAAACCATAATCTTTTATATTGCCAAGATTTTTATAAATTTCAACAGCCAAATTTTGCGCCTTTTGCCACGCAAATATATCTTCAAATTTTAGAATAGTCATTGTTATTTAATTTTCAACTTACCAACTTATTAATTTACTAACTTACTAACTTACTACTAACTTCTCCCAAAGCAAAACAATGTTCCTTTGAATGTCAGGATATAAAAATATCCGTTAATTACAGCGGGCGAGGCAATGATTTGCTCTCCGGTATCGTATTCCCACAGCAAGTTTCCGGTTTTTGCATCGTGTATGGAAACAATTCCCGATTTGGTGCAGGCCAGCAGTTTGTCGTCACAGACAATGGGCGAACTTTCTCCGGTATCGCCTTTCAAGAGGTATTTCCATGCAATAGAACCGTCTTTTCGGTTGATTGCATATATGTTTCTGTCGTCGGAAACGATATAAACCATTTTGTCGGAAACGGCAGGAACCGAAACAAGCGAACCTTCTTGTGATTCCATTATTTTTTTGGATGAGGCGATCTTTCCTTTGTATAATTCGATTTCGTAAATATTTCCCGAATGATCGGCAATATAGCACCAATTGTCTTGAATAGCAGGAGAGGCAGGGATGTAAGTTTCAACTTCCAATGAATCGGTTTGTATGCCGGAAATGCAGTCGACCACTCTAAACCAACCATCGCATCCGCCATATACGAGAAAGTTATTGTTTCGCGCTACTGCTCCATTGATGTAATAACCCGATTCAAAACGATTGATTTCTTTTCCATCGCTGCTGTCGATACAATAAAGATAGTTATCGTAACTTCCTACGACAATAGCATTTTTCCCTTCAAAACTAATTTGGTTCGGAGAAGCTGCAATTTGTCCGAGCGTTTCAAAAGTCCATAAAGTATCTTGCTTTTCTAAAGATATGGCACATAGTTTACCGTCGATACGTCCGATATACAACGTCGAATCGTAAATCATTGGAGTTGCATCGACTGCTGTTTCCATCGAATAATCGAAAATTTGTTTTCCTTCGTTGTTCACACCATAAATACGTCCACGCCTATTACTCCAATAGACAACTTGGTTATACACTATGGGCGAAGATTTGGTATAAGAATCACTTTTGAACGTCCATAAAAGTTCAGGATTATCCGGCAACGATACATTTGTATAACCACTAAGTGCCGGATTTCCTCTAAAGATGCTCCAATCAATAGAATCGGGTTCGTTGCTTTCTTTTTTATTAGCACAAGCAGAAAAAAGGAAAATAAAAAAGATAGTCTGAACTAAGATTTTCATAATTAAGTCTTATGTATTTTTAGTTAATATTTTTCTAATTTTCAAACCTTCGGCACCAAAATTGATTAACAATCCTATTCCGAAGTTGTATGCTTTCATGTATCTTAGGGCTTGTTCTAAATGCACATCTGCTAAATTGACAAATGCTGTTACTTCAACCGGTATTTTACCCTCAACTAAAAAATCTACTCGCTTTTGTCCAACATCAACACATTTATAAAATAATGGCACTCTAAATTCACGCTGATGTTCAATACCTCGTAACATCATTTCTGTAGACAATGCCCGTTTGTAAACAGTTTCCTGAAATCCATGTCCTAAAGCGTCATAAACTTCCCTCGCACATTGGGCTACTTCAATTACTATTTTATCCTGTTCTTCCTTTGTCATAGCAATAAATCATAATTCAGACAAATACAACGCCTGTGTCGGGCATATTTCACACAAAAACTCATCCACATTAATTACACTTTCAGTGGGCAATACAACCTGCATTCCGAATCCTCTGTCTTTGAATGTAAAGCCATCTTTGCTGTTATACACGCACAAGCCACAGCGAATACATTTGGTAACATCAAACCAAAAATTACCTTTTATATGTTGAGGATGCGTTGCTTTTATTGCCGAATAACGCAAGTATCTATTCCATTTGGCATGATAAGCGACAGCATATTTTTGCAGCTTACATTTTTTCGGATTGCACGGTGGGCGACACACAGCAATATGATCGCTCAACAATAATTCGAGCGACATTGTTCGTAACCGTTTTACTTCCTCACTTTCCGTATCGATTTCCATTCCTTCGGTTACCAAAGTAGTACATGAAGGAATTATTTGATTGGTAGTCAAATTTTTCACTACACAAACCATACAAGATGCCTGATGTTGATAGCCGGGAGCATAACATAGTGCCGGTATTTCAATTCCATGGGAATGCGCAACTTCTATTAGTTTTTCGCCTACGAAAACCTCTATTTCTTTGTTGTTTATTTTGATTTTCATACGAGAGCAAAGATAAACAAAAATCTTTAAGGATTATTTTTTATTAATTGTTCAATGGGACCTTCCGAATAGCATCAAAACTACATTCGTCAATGCACAACCCGCATTGTACACATTTTTCGACATCAATCATGTGAATTTGATAAGGCGTGTAAGGAATAGCATCTTCCGGACAAACTTTGGCACACTTGGTACATCCTGTGCAACTGTCGTTGATGACATATTTTACCATCGCTTTGCAAACACCGGTATGACAAATTCCGTTGATATGTTCTTCGTATTCTTTACGGAAATATTTAATGGTAGTTAGCACCGGATTGGGAGCGGTTTTTCCAAGTCCGCACAAAGAGGCTTTTTTGATGTTCAAAGCCAATTGTTCTAATTTGTCGATGTCGGCCGGTTCGGCTTTGCCCGATGTTATTTTATCCAATATATCGAGCATTCTTCTGATGCCGACACGACAGAATGTACATTTTCCGCATGATTGCTCGCAGGAAAAATTAAGGAAATAACGCGCCACATCGACCATACAGTCTTTTTCGTTCAGCACGACCAATCCACCGGAACCCATCATGGCGCCCATGCGGTTGAAAGCATCGAAATCGACCGGAACATCGCACAACTCTGCAGGAATACACCCTCCGGAAGGACCTCCTACCTGAACGGCTTTGAGTTTGGCATTTCCTTCCACTCCTCCGCCGATTTTTTCAACGATATGATTTAATGTTATACCCATCGGTACTTCTATCAAACCACCGTGTTTGACTTTTCCGGCAAGGGCAAAAACTTTGGTACCTTTGCTATTAAGGGTTCCTATTTGTGCATAGCTTTCGGCACCATTTCTAATGATAAAAGGAATTTGACTCAACGTCTCCACATTGTTAACCAACGTCGGAAATCCATTCAATCCTTTTTCGGCAGGATAAGGAGGGCGTTGCTTGGGAAATCCCCTACTCCCTTCGATTGAGGCTATCAACGCAGTTTCTTCTCCACAGACAAATGCGCCGGCTCCTTCGTAAACCTCAACATTAAAAGAAAATCCGCTATCGAGGATATTTTCACCGATTAGTTTACGTTCTTTGCATATTTCTATGGCAGCACGAATGCGTGTAACGGCCAAGGGATATTCGGCACGGATGTAAAAAATACCTTCGGAGGCTCCGACTGCATAAGCAGCAATCAACATTCCTTCGATTACCCGAAACGGATAAGATTCCAGCAACATCCGGTCCATAAATGCACCCGGGTCGCCCTCGTCTCCATTGCAAATGACGTATTTAACCGGGCTTTCTATTTTTGAAATAATCTCCCACTTTCTTCCGGTGGAGAAACCGCCTCCACCTCTTCCACGTATTCCGCTACTCAAAACAGATTCAATGATTTTCTTTTTGAACGCAGATGACACGGATAACGCGGATTGTCGCGGATTTTTAAAATTATTATCTGCGTAAATCTGCGTTATCCGCGTCATCTGCGTTCTTTCTTCTTCTAATACTTTTTTCAAAGCATCGAAACCACCGTATACACAATATTCGTCAATATTTAAGGGCGTTAGATTTCCGTATCCTTCGGTAGAGATGTGTAATTGATTGGAAAGAAAGTTGTTTATGGTGTCGGTACGTTCATTTTCCGATTTCCAAACCACGTTATCCCAAGTTGTATCGGTATGATACATATCCAAATGCCCCAGCAAACTGTTTTTTAAGCGTTTAAAATACGTGGCAGGTTTGAAATGATGATGCAAAATCTCTTTTATTTCAGCTGCTTTCACATTCGGGTATCGCACCACCGAACCATCGGATTGGACAACATCAATCAAAGGCACTTTACTACAAACGCCGACACATCCTACCGGTTTGATATGAATTTCGATCCCCAGTTGACGGGAGGCTTGCAACAATTCTTTATAAATATCGCCCGAACCGCTTGCAACACAACAAGAACCCAATCCCAAACGAACTTCTCCGGTCAAACGTTTTCGTTCATTTTTCAAATCTTCTTTCTCTTTTTCTTCGGCAAGAGCAAAAAAATCTTCAACGACTTCGCTGATTTTTCCGGGTTGAACATGACCGTAAATTTTCTCATCAATCTGTACAACCGGAGCCAAAGTGCAACATCCCAAGCAGGCAATTTTTTCGATGGAAAACAACTTATCTTCAGTAGTTGTTTCTCCTTCGCTGATTTTCAATTCACGAATAAAAGCATCGTAAACGTTACTTGCACCTTTGATATGGCAGGCCGAACCAGTACAAACTTTTATGATATGCTTTCCCAAAGGAACATGTTTGAATTGTGAATAAAATGTAGAAACACTGATCAGTTGCGCTCGGTCGATTTCTGTTTTTTCGTAAACACGTTCGATAGCTACGTGTGGCAGATAACCGAACTCATTTTGTATGGCTTGCAACAAAGGGATAATATCACTTCGGGATGTTCCGATTTGATTTATAATAACGTCTGTTTCAGCAATAAAGTCGACATTATTGTGAGGATTACTATTGTTGCAGTTACAGGTCATTTATATTCTTTTTTTCTATTAGATTTGTCTTGTTTTTAATAAACTGCAAAAATATAGGAAATAACATGATTAGTAATCCACCTCCAAGAGTAATCAGGATAAACGGAAAGGTCAATATTCCTTTTTCTCCGGCAACGATGTAAGCCCATGTACAAATAGGGATAAATAAAAAAATCGAAGTGATTAATCCCGGTGAAAATCTTCTTTTGACAATTGTTGTGCAAATATGTGCAAATATTGCATTTGTCGCAGCCAAGCCAACGAACAGATATGAGAAAACAGGGCAATCAAAACCTACAACCGAACAAGCAATTCCTAAAACAATAACTGCAAAGTTTGCAATAAAAAACTCAGTCCATTCGAGTTTTAATCCTGATGTTTCTTGTGCCCATTTGCGCCAATCAAATACATATTCTTCTAATATGTGCCCTGTGTATGCTACTGTCAATATCCAAAATGGTAGGTTATCCATAATTTTATTTCGCTTTCTTTTTAAATTCAACCATTTTCAACAAACCGAGGATTTGTTTTTCACTTTTAATCCTGAAAATCAGCGGAATAAATTTGCCCACATTTTTTTCCATTACGAAACTATTTTCGTCGATTTCTAATGCAGCAATTCCTTCTAAATGTCTCTCCAAAAAGAAAAAACCTGTTTGAAAAAATCCATCCCAAACCGATAACCAAAAGACCGTTTTTTTCTTATGACAGACTTTACACAACCACGATTTACCATCATTATAATAATGCCAATCGAATGTTAAAGCAAATTCATCTTGTGTAACTTGTGTTTCTAATGTTTCAAACACTGCGTAGACATCGCCAAGCACATCTTTCAAAACTTCCTTTGATGGGAAAATTTCCTGTTTTCTTAATAATTGTGTTTCCATATTTCAATCCTATTAATCTTATAAATCATATTAAAATCATGGTTCAGACTATAGCTCAGACGACACACAATAAATACCCTCTTGAGTTCTAATCACAATCTTTTTGTCTGTAAACGCCGGCGTAGCAAATGTTTTTTCTCCTGTTTCAAAGGAGTTCATCAAACTGAAATCGCCTTTCGCAGAGAATACAAATACTTTTCCTTTGGTGCAAATCAGATAAATTTTTCCTTCAACGATTATGGGAGAAGAATAAAATTCGACATTTGTTTCCATTGATTTTATTAATTCTCCGGTTTGCGCGTTGAAACTGGCGACTACACCGTAGGATGTTGCTACAAACACAAAATCTTTTGTAGCAACAGGACTGGACACTTCGGGCATAAACTCATCGTTTCTCCAAAGTTCCGAACCGTCTTCCGCATTGATAGCAACCATCGTTGCATATTCAGTTGCTGCGAAAACGATTCCGTTGGCGTAGGCAGGACTTGGAGTAGGTTCTCCCGACATGGCTTCCACTCGCCAGTATTGTTCTCCGTTATTCGGATTGTAAGAGGTGATACCCGGATTGCCGACCAAAATTAATTGTGGCTTTTTGTTAACGTATGCAATTATCGGACTGCTCCATGCCGGATGCTTTTCCGTTCGTTCTTTAACCCAGCGTTGATTACCGGTCGTCAAATCTAACGAGATAACCTTTTTGGCATTTAAATTATCGTATTGTATAATCAATGAATTTCCGAAAATGAGAAGTGAAGATGCGTATCCGTAATGATTGTCGGGAACACCGATGTTTTTTGCCCAGAGTTGTTTGCCATCCATATCGGCACAAATAACGTCTCCTGTGGCAAAAATAGCGCATACCTGTTTGCCGTTAATTGCTACGGTTGGAGCAGCCAATCCAGTATCTTCCGTTGTTGCCGGAACTCGACTTCCCGGAATATTTTTAGCTGCTAATTTCCATAATTCCTTGCCCGAATTTAATTCGTAGCAAAATAATTCTCTGACATTTTCGTCGGCTCCGGAAAAGAAAACTTTATTTCCATTGATTACCGGAGAATTATAGCCTTTGCGCGGCACTTTTACTTTCCATAGGATATTTTTACCCGACGATAAATTCCAAGATGTCGGGATCTTTTTTGCGTTGTTTATGCCGGTCGAATTATTTCCTCTAAAAGCGTTGTGAGTTACTTTTGAGATTTCGATGGTGTCGGTTGCAATTGGGGCGGCTGCGGTGTCGGTTGGAGTGGCTGTTTCTTGGTCTAAGGAATCTAAGGGCTCTAAGGAGTTTAGGGAATCAGTAACGATTTCTGTTTCTGAAATTGCTTTTTGAGTTTTGTTTTTTAGGTAAGGAGAAGTTAGTGCAGCAAAGAGAATGCCACTCAAAGCCAAACATCCTGCTATCCAAATGATGTATTTTCTTGTTTTTGATTTGATTATCCAATCGTCGATGGGATCGATGTCTTTGTCGGGAATGTCTTTGTTTTTTGCAAAATAAATCCGCAGAGAAATCACAAACACGATAACCATAATCAACAAAATGGCGGCTCCAACTTTGAGCCTGTCGAGGTTTGTGAAATATGCTTTTCTCGCTAACAGGTCTAATTCTCTGATTTGCTCCTGTAGCTGCGGATTATCGCTGTTTTCTTCGTTTGCCTGCTTTAGTTTTTCAATCACTTCCGACTGAATAGTATCCGTGCTGCTAACCTGAAAATAATTGGTTATAAGCATAATGGAGAAAGCGACAATAAAGATTGCCGATACTATGGCTATATTTCTGCTTATTGTTCTTTTCATTTCTTCTTATTTTTTTGAACGCAGATGACGCGGATAACACAGATTTTCGCAGATTTTTTATTTTATCCGTGGAAATCCGCGTCATCTGCGTTATCCGCGTTCTATTTGATTCTGTGGGCAATAACTAAAACATCTTCCGCAACCGACACAATCGGCACCATCAATTTCGTATAATTTTCGAGTTCTTTTTGTTGATAAACTAATGAGTGTCAGCGCAATGACCAATCCGAAAAATGCTCCGATTATTCCCGAATATATGCGAAAATCTTTTTTGATTGCGGCAACTTGTGTTTTAAGTTCTTCAACGGTTCTTCCTTGTCCATAAAAAGCTTGTAATTCCAACGATTGTATTTCTTGCGGCCGAATTTCGTTTTCACTTACCTTATCATACAATTGAACTTCCTTGTTTACTTTACTGAAATTATCGCTCAGCAAATACATCGTGGTTGCTCCTGCTATCATCATTAGCGGTAAGAAAATAATATACCGTAAAATTCGGTTCACTCCCGCAGAACGGTTTTCTTTGACTTTATTTTCATAAGGCGCGCGTATCGCATCGACCGGACAAGCATTGTGGCAAAGTTGGCAATTGATACATCCCTTTTTGGTGATTTTCACTCGCGAAAATGAAACCCTTGAAAAAAGGCTCAAGATAGCCCCGTAAGGACAAATGAAACGACAAAATGGCCGGCCGGTAAAAACTGAAATAATCAGTAGTACTACTCCAAAAAGAATCAATGGCAATTCGCCTCCCAAACGAAAAATCCCGACAAAAGGATCGAAACGACAAATGATAAAGCGGCTGTTTGTTACTGCAAAAAGTACTGCGAAACCCAAATAAATCCAAGGGAAAATACTTAGAATGGTTGTAACGGTTTTCGATAACTTATAATTTTTGATATTTACCAATTCTTGCAATGCTCCGAACGGACACACTCCGGCACAAAATACTCTTCCGAAAAATAACGTGAAAATGATAGGAAGAATAAACATCAATAGCACAAACAATGGAATTGTATACGAATCGCTCGCTAAAGCCAACGCTACATTCTGCACCGCACCGATGCTACAAACACAGCCGTGTCTGAAAAATCCGAAATAAGCAACCGAAATTATTGAAGTCAGGATAACAGGCCACCGAACCTGTTTTCTAATGACTGCCCAAGCGACAAAACTCATTAGCAACACGAGCATCGCAATATCTATATACGACCAAAAAGCCTCGTTAGGAACGAAGTAATGACGTTCAGGGTAATCATAGCCCGATTCGAAATCGGGTTTCGGAAAACGGTTTGTCGTCTGAACTATGATTTTAATATGATTTATAAGATTCATAAGATTAAGAAGGTTAAAGTTTCAAATTATATGCTTTTGCAATCGGAACACGCCTGATAGCATCAGCCGGACAAACTTTCGCGATTTCGCACTCATTGCAGTTTTTGCACAAATTCTGCTTGATTTGCAAGTAAAGCGCACCGTTGCCGAATGAATTGCAGCCTTTGGCGCATTTTCCGCAACCGTTGCAAAGATCTTCATCGATGCTATATTCAAAGTAGGGTTCTTCTACAAATCTGCGGCTGATTGCTCCGGTTGGACACATCAAATTTTCGGCTGCTGTATTCAGTTCTTTCACATTGGGACGATAGTAGCCTCCGCACAAATCGCAAAAACCGCAAATTTTTACTGAGTGTACGGCTTTGACGGCCGACATCGGTAATACACAATCGGTTTCACAACGTCCGCAAAAAGTGCATTTTGTTGGGTCGATTTGCCAGAAATAAGTCGCTCCCTTTGCCATTGCTTTGCGAAGAGAAAGTTCGAAAAGCGTTAATATTGTTCCGCCTGCAATCACTTGTCCGCAGGTGCGTAGAAATTCCCTTCTTTCGTATGCTTTCATATTTAGCTTTAATTTAACCCTTTACGCATTGGGCAATCTTTTTCACAACCGGCACATGATTTTTTCGTAGAGACGTTGCGCGCAATGTCTCTACAATAAATTGAAATTGTTTTTCCGCTTGCAATGTATATGTTTTCGCCCGAAACCTGCATTTCGTAAGCATCAGTTCCGCCACCCAACATATTGGCATCGAATAAAATTGAGCGGAATTTTCCGTTTCTCCCATAGCATGAAATACGAGGATTTCCTTTTTCCGAGGTTAGGATATTCCCGTCGGAATTTTTAGCAAGATAAATCGGGTTACAACATCCGGCAAAGGCTCCGGCTTGTGCTCCGCTTTGGCCAAACGATGCGATAAATTCTCCATCGAGCGTATAACTTTCAATTTGATGTCTGCCTGAATTGGCACAATAGATTGTGTCGTTTATGTTGATGATATCAAATGCGTAACTTGGGATAATAAATCCTTTGGGACTTTTGATGAATCGCACTAATCCTCCTTGCTTATCATATTGAACGATGTTTTTGTTTTCCGCATCAGTCACAAAAACATAATCTTTAGTTGTTGTAATCGAACAATATTCGGAATTATCGCTACACGCTTCCCATCCGCCTATTTTTTGTCCATCGGAAGAATACAAATCTACCCATGTATCGTACAGTAAGAAAATTGCCGTTTTATCAACCGCAATTTCGCGAGGATTTTCTTTTATCGCAAAATCTCGTTGATGTTTACCCGACAAATCGAAAATGGAAACTTTATCCTGCAAAGCAACATAAATGGCATTCTCGTAAATATAGAAATACCATATTTCGGAATCAGCATCGAAACTACCCACTTTTTCGTAAGGGGAAACAAACACATCTTTCGCATTTTCGTCGCTCGATTGAGTAGTATTTTTGTCCGACATTATCGAACGAATCA
Source organism: Dysgonamonadaceae bacterium (assembly GCA_031253625.1). Lineage (GTDB taxonomy): Bacteria > Bacteroidota > Bacteroidia > Bacteroidales > Azobacteroidaceae > JAIRVZ01. Next base: position 33,700 of record JAIRVZ010000106.1, on the reverse strand, counting down.
TATAATATCCAAATCCAGCAATCAAAAGAAATACTAAAATGTTCAACCCGATTTTCAAAGTTTTTTTATTCATAATTTTATTTTTTTAGAACGCAGATGACGCAGATAACGCAGATTTTCGCAGATAATAAATTTTAAAAATCTGTGTAAATCCGCGTCATCTGCGTCATCCGCGTTCTATTTTTAAACAATAAACCCAATGAGCATCACGCAATAATAAATATCCATCAGCGTATGCCATTGGTCCCCACGCATCAATGCCTTCCATGATGCGTTGTTTTTTGACAAATGACATTCTCCTCTGTTCTAATTTATAGAGATACAATTCTCCGTCTTCTTTCAGTGCAAACAAGTGATTGCCGATTATCATGTAAGGCCCTAATCCGAAACGCTCGTCTGCTGCCGATTCCCAAATGGGCGTGCGTAAATTGGTCGGTGAATATGCAACTAATTTTCCACGCATTCCACCGCCATCTTTCGGCAGGATGGTTATCGCCATTTGTTCGTATAATATTGGGGTTTGCTGTTCGCTCGATAATCCTTCGCTCGGTTTGTATTGGTCGGTAATGGTTGCCGTCCATCTATCGTCTGTATTTTTCACTTGCAGCAAGGCGCCTCCGGCTCCGTAACCAGCCGTCATTGCGATTTCAGTAGATGATAATTGCAATGGAGAAGGTGCAATTACCGAAGGTTTCCATGTTACGTTCCACAGCAATTTACCTTTATCGGATGTTTCGCCTGATACTCCACAAACGCCTCCGATTCCGGCATACACGTATGTTTTCTTTCCGCTAAGTGTCATTGGCATAATGGATGAATGCGACATTTTATATCCGACTGAATTGGGCGTTTGCCAAGCAATTTCTCCTGTTTCGCAATCGATTCCAGCCATCAGAATGCCTTTTCCGGCAGGTGCTAAAATCAGTTGGTTGTTTTCTATTCTCGGGCATTGCCCGGCATACCAAAACGGCACTTCTGTCTCGAATTGTTTTTGTACGTCTAACGTCCATTTCAGTTCGCCCGTGATTGGATCGCAGCACATCACGTGCGCTTCCGGACCGATGGAAATCACATATTTATCGGTTACAACAGGGGCAGTACGCGAAAATCCATGATTGCGTTTCATTGGCACGCGATACCATCTGCGCCAGAGTTCCATACCTGATTCTAATGAAAAACAACGCAACATATCCGAACTGAGTTTCTCGTCGTAATCGAGCAAATACACCCGACCGTTGTAAATAACAGGCGCAGCGTGCCCTTCGCCTGTTTCTACTTTCCACTGTACAGGAAAATCAGATGAAGTATTGATTACATCGTTTGTGCGTGCAATATTTTTATAATCGTTTCCTCTGAAACATGGCCATTGTCCTTTCAAAATTGAAGAACTTTCGACATAACGCATAAAAAACTCTCCGATAACAACATCATTGGTTTTGCGTGCACTTCCTTCGGGACGATTATCTGCTCCGGGGTTTTGAATAGTTAAATTATAATCGGGCGTGTAGAGATGCCAAAATACGATGGCACCGATGTAAATCAATACAACGAGTAAGGTAATAATCCTGATTATATTTTTTCTTTTCAAATTATCAAAGTTATTTAATCTTATTTGCCATCGGGAAAATACTTGTCAAGTAAATTCTTAAATTCGGAAGTGCCTTTTATATTGGCAAAGTCATCATCTTTTTCAATTTCCTTTTTGGGCCTTTTGTTATTTTGTAAATCTTTTTCTAACCACTCTAAAGCTTTATTTTTGTCTTCCAACAGTGAGTGCAGACATGCTAAGTTATAGCTTCCTGCACCTTCTTTTATGTCTTCTGCTTTTAGTAAAACATATTTTATTTCCTCTTTATATGAAAAAATATCCTCTTTCATTTTTCCTAATTCGATTAACACATATCCCCAATTGCAATATGCATCATCATAATCTGCTTCTAATCCTGTAGCGATTTTATACTTTTCAATACTTTGCTCAAAGAGTTTTTCATCTTTTTTTATTTTTCCTAACCCAGTTAACGCAATTCCCCAGTTGTAATATACCATAGCATAGTCCGGCTTTAACTCTATGGCTTTTTTACACTTTTCAATGCTTTGTTCAAGTAGTTTCTCATCACTTTTCATTTTTCCTAAACGAACTAACACAGTTCCCCAATTGCAATATGCTGTAGCATAGTCTGGCTTTAACCCTATGGCTTTTTTATATTTCTCAATACTTTGTTTAAATAGTTTCTCTTCTCCATTTATTTTTCCCAAATCATCTAACGCAATTCCCCAATTGTAGTATGCTGTAGCCAAATTTATATCAGCGGCTCCTAATTCTATAGCTTTTTCATAGTACAAGCAAGCTTTTTCAAGTTCTTTTTTTGCTTGAGCATCAAAAGCTTTCAAAAACCAGTCATCAAAAGTATATTCATCCTTAGCTTTCATTTTTTCTGTCTTTTTAATTTGTTCTTCAACCTTTTTTATTTCTCCCTTAGGTGCTTCTGTTGGTACTACTGATTTAGCAAATTCCATTATTTCATTAAATTCCTGATTTTTATTTCTTGCATCTTCTAAAATAGTATGTATTTCTTGTTTTGCTTCTTCAAAGAAAATACGCGCTTCTCTTTCCATATCCTCAATGTTTTCTTTCATTTGCGTTACTTCTTCCGACGTTGCCTTTACTTCTTTTATTTTCAATTTAACCCAATAGCTTGATATAATGCCAATAAGTGCTAATATAGCAGCAATAAGTGCCACAATAATAGCTATGACAGTAAGTGTTCTATCTATTCTTTTATCCATCGATTGAATACATTTTTCCTGATTATCAATATTATCTTGTATTTGTTGTTGCAACACTTTAAAATCTTTTTGCAAGCCTTCAACTTCTTTTTGTTGTAGTTGCAACTTTAAGTCTACTTCGGTTTGAGTGTAGGTATTGTTGATACCTTTTTGTTGCTGCGCGCTTACGCTAAGACTTAACAACAAGAATAAAAGAGAAAAAAGAGGTTTCATATTGATAATATTTATACAATTTAATAATTGACATTACGCAAGTCTCCGTAGGAGACAAATATTGATAGCCCCGTGCAAGCGTAGCGCAGCTCGGGGTTGTAGAACACCCCTCCTCAACCACAACCCCGTAACGGGTTGAACTCCTACGGAGTTCCGAAAGGGCGGGTGTATCATCTTACCCCGAGCTGCGCTACGCTTGCACGGGGCTATCCACATAAAAGTCCTATCGGACTTTAGGCTTGCAATAAATAACTTCCAATTGGCTAATGCCGATCTTCGATTCAAATCGAAAAAAGCAAATTTCATTATACTTCTCTATTAATTAGTTAGTTGCTTAATCCTATACGCCATTAAACTATCGCCATGCCGCACATATAAAACACCTTGAAAAATAACAGGATGTGCCCAGTGTTCGCCTGTGCCTATGGTTATGGAAAACTTGCTTATCAAATCGTATTTTTCGGGTGTGGCTTTTACCAAGGCCATTTCACCTTTTTGAGTATAACAATAGAGCATATCGTTGTTGGCGATGATTGCTCCCGATGTGAGCGTATTGTCTTTATACATTTCTTTGCCGATTTGCCAATCAATGCAATACCAGTTGGCTCTATCTCCCGAACCGTAAATGTAATTGCCAATTTTGAGCATGTGTCCGGTGCGACCGTCTAATTCGGATTTTTCCCAAAGTTTTTCTACATTGCGGCCACCATTTGTTAGGCGCAACATGACGGAGCCTTTGCCGTAACTGCTGGTACAGAATAACATACCATTGCTGTATATCGGTGTATTGGGATGCTCTCGAAATCGATTCGTGTGCGGGTATGACCAAAGCAATTCGCCGTTTGATATATCTAATCCGATAATATGGTCGGACATCATTACCGCTACTTGCGGCACTTGTTGGTCACTGATGTAGATTGGTACTCCATATCCGGCCATACTACCTGCACCTTCCGGACTCCAAATCATTTCGCCTGTTGTTTTATTCAGGGCTACAATGTTGTGTATTTTTCCTCCGGGGGCAATGATTAGCTTTTCGCCAACAATCAGAGGCGGGCCGTGCCAACCGTGTTTGGTGTTTTCTGCAGCGTATTCTTTTGCATAATTCTTTTTCCACAATAGTTTTAGCGATTGCATATCGTAACAGAATAATTCAGCCATTCCGCTTACGACATACAATTTTCCATCGTCGTGCATCACTGCACTGCGGGCACCGGTATAGCTATCGTCGAACTCGCGACCGTAGTCAATCTTATGTTGAAGTTTACCTTCTGTATTCAATACATAAAGATAACCATGACCGTCGATATATCCTGTAACAAATATTTTGTCTTTTTCGATGGTAATGGAAGAATAGCCTAAGCCCAAGCCATCGAAATGCCAAAGTAATTCGGGACCATTGGCAGGCCATTTCTGTAGTAATCCTTCTTCGTGATAAACACCTGTTCGGTCGCCTCGCCATTGAACCTGAGCAGACAATGAAGTGAACATCATTGCCAAAAACAACACAAAAAACAATCTATTCATCTCAATACTTACTAACTTATCAACTTACAAACTTACTAACTACTTGATTTGATATGCCATCAATGTATTTCCATGTCTCACATACAAAACTCCTTTATAAATAACCGGATGTGCCCAATGCTGGTCGGTTCCGAGTGTTATTGGGAACTTGCTTACCAAATCGAATTTTTCGGGCGTAGCTTTTACCAAAGCCATTTCGCCTTTCTCGGAATAGCAATAAAGCATTCCATTGTTGGCAATTGTAACTCCTGTTCCGAAAGTATTATCTTTATATTTCGTTTCACCTGTATTCCAATCCAAACAGTACCAAAATTTACGTTGGTCTCCGGAACCATATACATAATTACCTATTTTCACGATTCCTCCGGTTTTGGGTTCCAAATCGGTCGATTCCCATACTTTTTCTATATTGCGACCGCCATTTATCAGACGAAACATGACAGAGCCGATTCCGTATCCGTTGGAAAAAAGTAGCATATTATCATTGTAAATAGGTGTATTGGGATGAATACTTCTTTGTGATTTGTATGGATGCGACCAAAGTTTTTCTCCAGTTGCGGCATCAATTCCCAAAATATGACCGGCCATCGTGGTTGTTATTTGTGGAACCTCTACATCTCCGATATAAAGCGGAGAACAATAAGCGGTGGGATCTCCTTCTCCCGGAGACGACCAAATAAGCGAACCGTCGTTTTTATTCAGTGCCACAATGTTGTGCTCTTTTCCTCCGACAGAAAGTATTACTTTTTCGTTTACAACAAGTGGTGATTCATTCACGCCCCACATGATGTTTTTTCCTCCAAAATCAGCCTCAATGTCTTTTTTCCAAAGGATTTCCAAAGAATTTTGATTCATGCAAATCAAATGTCCGGTTCCAGTGAAAAGATACAATTTGCCATCATTGATGGTAATAGTTCCGCGAGGGCCGTTGTAATTTTTAGCCCATTCCGAACCATAATTTTTCTTATCCAATAATTTACCGTTTAAATCGAACACATAGAGATAACCAACATTTTCGGTCATGCCGGTAACATAGATTTTATCGGCATCAACAGCTATCGACGAATGTCCTTCGCCCAAATCATCGTAGTGCCACAGCAATTGAGGCCCTTCTTCCGGCCAAGATTTTAATAAATTCTTTTCGTTGTAGATACCTGTACGGTCGTTTCTCCACTGAATTGCGTTTTGTGCCGACAATGAAAATGCGACACACATCAAAATTAAAAGATTAGTTACTTTCATATTTTTTTATTTTCAATTAATTATTTTTACATTTTTCCGATTGTGAGTTTCAAATTTAGTGCTTTTTATTCAATTTTGAAAATATCACCTATATTTGCACAAAATAAATTTTAGAATGATTAAAGAAAGAGCTCCTCGCAATCAAACATTGCAAGTGAATGAAAATGAAATAATTGAGTTTAAAAAACGTTTGTTGTTTCCTGCCGGTTTGCCGATTTCAGAAGATCTATTGACCGACAAAACAATTTGCAGCGATTTGTTTCAAACCATAGATTTACTTCCGGACGCATTTGCCGACCTTATCATCATCGACCCGCCATACAATCTTAGTAAAGATTTTTCGGGAATGAAATTTCGCCAAATGAATGATAATGCTTATTTGGATTATTTGCGGTCGTGGTTTCCTCAAGTGGTGAAAAAACTTAAACCGAACGGTTCGCTTTATCTTTGTGGTGATTGGAAATGCACTGCTGCTTTATATACCGTGATGAACGAAAATCTTTCTGTTATCAATCGTATCACTTGGCAACGGGAAAAAGGAAAAGGTGCCAAAACCAACTGGAAAAACAGCATGGAAGATATTTGGTTTGGCGTTAAAAATCCGAAAGATTATTATTTCGATATTGATGCCGTAAAAGTAAGACGAAAAGTGCTTGCTCCCTATAAACAAGATGGCAAACCTAAAGATTGGGAAGAAACGCCTGAAGGTAATTTTCGCATGACTCATCCTTCGAATTTTTGGGATGATTTGACAGTGCCTTATTGGTCAATGCCCGAAAACACTGATCATCCAACACAAAAACCGGAAAAATTGATTGCCAAGTTAATTCTTGCAAGTTGTCCGCCCGAAGGGATTGTTTTTGATCCGTTTTTAGGTTCGGGAACGACTTCGGTAGTTGCGAAAAAATTAGGTCGTCGCTATTGCGGTATCGAGATGAATCTTGAATTTTGCTGCTGGGCAGAAAAGCGGTTGGAGAAAGCGACTGCCGACAAAACCATACAGGGTTATGAAGATGGCGTTTTTTGGGAAAGGAATAGTAAATCTTTGAAGAAATCTTTTTAAACACATAGGGTATTCTATGTGCCTATGTGTTTAAAATGTTATATAAACAATCACTTCTCCTTTGTTGTGTAAAATGATTTCGAAAGAATCACCTAAGGCAGCATTTAATGTTCCCTGCCACCAAGAAGTAAAAGATTGATTTTCAACAGGATATTCCAATCCTTTGAAAGTTAGTTTTGTTTCCGGATTAAGAGAAAAAACTGAAATTTGTTGTTCGGGAAATGATTTAAATATTGTTGTTTCAAAGATGGGTGTAAATATGCCAAAATCCGAAATCATCACTACTTCATCAAGCTGTTTTTTGTAATTGCAAAGCAAGGAGATATTACCCAGCGTATGGTCTTCGCGTAATCCCGTTGCTCCCAAAATGGCAACTTGCTTCCAATTTTTTGAGATACAAAATTCGACGGCTTTTGTTAAATCATTGGTTTCCTGATCGGAATTTTGAATGATTTTTTGAGCAAAACGCTGTTTGAATTCTTTCGATAAGCTATCCAAATCTCCGACAATATATTGAGGTTCGATACCAAAATCCAATAACTTTTGAGCAGCACCATCACAACACACAATGGTTTCTGCCTTTTTCAACAAGTTTTGCACTTGTTCGGAAGAAGGGAAAAGTCCGTCGGCTAAAATGATATATTTATATTCCATTCTTTTTCCAATTCAAATATCCGATGATAGAGAGTGCTCCATATACAATATACAGGATTGCTGTTAGACGTAATTCCATTGTATAGTATAAATAAACAGAAAAAAAGTTTACAAAAATCCAGATAAACCAATGTTGGATGATTTTTTTTGCCAACATCCAAGTTGCTATTATACTCAATGATGTTACCAATGAATCTTTATATGAAACCGGAGAATCTGTGTAATTTTTCAAGACATAAACCATCAAAATATATATTAATGCCGTAATGAACAACAAGATAATTCCTAATTTTAAATATAAATTGTTATAGGAAATCGCATCGGCAGAATCGTCTTTTTTGTTTTCTGCGGAAGGCTTGTCTTTTTGCCAAAGAATAAAACCGTATATGCTGACTATCACATAATAAATATTGAGCGACATTCCGGCATATATTTTTGCGCCAAAGAAGACAAAAATGTAGACAAAAGAAGTGAGAATACCCAATATCCACATTTGAGGTTTCTGTTTGATTTCAAGATACAGATACCCCAAACCAGTTATTACTCCGAATATTTCGAGCCAATTGTCAGCTAACCAATTCATCATACACAATAACACCGCATAGCGGTTAAATCCTACGTTTTCAATACATCAATTCGATAATATCTTTATATTTCTCGGTTATGAATTGTCGTTTGATTTTCAGCGTGTTCGTTAATTCGCCTGTCGTCATCGTGAAACTTTCGGGCAACAGCGTGAATTTCTTGATTTGTTCGTAATTGGCGAAATCCTTCTGAAGATCTTGAATACGGGTTTCAATCATCTTATATATTTGAGGATTTTGGCACAAGTCGGTCATATCTTTATATTCAATTCCGTTTTGTGCAGCGTATGCTTTCAAATTTTCGTAAACCGGAACAATCAAAGCGGTTACATATTTCCTTTGGTCGCCGATTGTGGCAATCATATCGATGTATTTATCTTCCGACAAACATATTTCGATTTGTTGTGGAGCAACGTATTTTCCATTGGAAGTTTTGAACAAATCTTTGATTCTTTCAGTTAAAACAATACCATCCTTTTCGGTCAGATAACCGGCATCTCCCGTTCTGAAAAAGCCATCTTCGGTGAATACCTTGGCGGTTTCTTCCGGTTTCTTGTAATAACCGTGCATGACGGTTTTTCCTTTAACTAAAATTTCGCTGTTCTCACCAATTTTCACTTCAACACCGGGCATCACTTTTCCCACAGTTCCGATTTCGAAGTCGATTTGAGGGAAACAACTTACGGTTGCGGTAGTTTCTGTTAAACCATAACCGTATCGCAAAGGAATGTTAACCGATTGCAAAAAGACATTGATTTTATCGGAAAGCGCGGCACCGGCACAAGGGAAAATAAGTCCGTTTTCAATCCCAACAACTTTCTTCAATATTTTATAAATCGTTTTGTCATAAAAATTAAATTTCATTCTTATTTGCCACGGAGCACGTTTCTCTTTATTGCGATATTCCAAGTTGTGAATCCGACCGGTTTCGATGGCATCTAAAAATACTTTCTTCAAAAGGGGACTTGAAGTCGCGATTTTTTCCTGTACTCCGGCATAGACTTTTTCCCAAAAACGAGGAACGCAGCACATTCCCTCCGGTCTGACTTCTTTGATTGTATCCTGTATTTCTCTTGGATCTAAGTTGATAGCTATCGTACAATCATTGTGAATGCACAAAAAAGCCCACGCTTTTTCAAAAATATGCGTCAACGGCAAGAAACTCATGGATGTAAATCCTTTGGGCAGGAAACCCAAGCGTATATCGTGAATTCTGAATGCTTCGAGATAATTTGAATGATGCAGGATAACGCCTTTGGGTTCTCCGGTCGTACCCGAAGTGTAGAGAATATGTGTAATATCTTCCTCCTGTGCCTCTCCCATCCGTTTTGCTACGAGCGATTTGTTTTCTTCGCTTGCTTTTTGTTTTGAAATGAATTCCTCAAAATAAATAGAAGTCGTATCGTCATCAGCTTTGCTTACCTCATTATCAACAATAACGATTTTCTTCAGGGACTTACTCTTTTTTAGAACGGCATAAGCATTATCATATTGGAATTGTTCCCCTACAAATATGATTTCTATTTGCGCCTCATCGATGATATATTCTATTTGCGGAACAGTCGAGGTGGCATACATCGGTACTGCAACTGCCCGGTTGGCGAATAAAGCGAAATCCAAATAGAAACATTCTGCCATATTTTGCATATAGATTCCTACATTTGAAAATTCTTTTACACCGTAATCACAGAGAGCATAAGCCGTATCCATGATTCTTTCGGAGAATTTTTTCCAAGAAATGGGCGACCATTCTCCTGTTTGCTTATTCCGAATTTTAAGAGCAGCTCTTTCTCTCAACATCTCAGCCTTGTGATGAACAAGGTCTGATAAAAGTAATTGTTTCATAAATTGTTGTTATAATTAGCGGCCGAACAAAGTTGTTCGTACCAGTCTTCTCCAAATTTTCGAATCAAAGGTTCTTTCAAAAATTGATATACTTTGACGTTTTTCGATTTTCCCAATACGGTTGCAGCTTTGCAAACACTCCAGCAATGGTAGTTCACTGCTCTGAATTCTTTGTATTTCGCAACTCGAATGGGATATAAATGACAAGAAACCGGTTTATAAAAATCAATCAAGCCATTTTTATATGCTTTTTCGATAGCGCACATACAAATTCCTTTATCATCGTAACATGTAAAAACACAGTCTTTTCCGTTGACGATAGAAGTAACATATTCGCCTTCCACATCAATATAGGTCACTCCTTGTTTATTAATAACTTTTTGAGCTTCGGGAGATAAATCGTTCCAAATAATCGGTAATACTTCGTTCAGTAATGATAATTCTTCTCTTTCAACAGGCGCACCGGATTCTCCTTCGATACAACACATTCCTTTGCAGGCGTTGAGGTCGCAAAAGAAGTCTTCTTCAAGCACATCTAAACTGACGATAGTATCTTCTATTTGAAACATTAGATTAATTTATCAAGTTTTTCCCCGTCATTTCTTTGGGTTGCTCCAATCCCATGATTTTCAAGATGGAAGGAGCCACATCGGCCAAAATACCATTTTGTACTTGGGCAGATTTGTTTTCCGTAACATATACAAAAGGAACTGGATTCAGGGAGTGAGCCGTATTGGGAGTACCGTCTTCGTTTTGTGCATAGTCGGCATTTCCGTGGTCGGCAATGATAATTGACTCGTAACCGTTGGACAAAGCTGTTTCAATAGTGTCTTTCAAACAAGAATCGACGGCTTTTACCGCCTTTTCGATAGCTTCGTAGATACCTGTGTGGCCAACCATATCGCCGTTGGCATAATTTACAACGATGAAATCAAATTGTTGAGATGCGATTGCTTTTACCAATTGGTCTTTGACTTCAAACGCGCTCATTTCAGGTTTCAAATCGTAAGTAGCTACTTTGGGAGAGGCCACCAAGATTCGTTCTTCTCCTTTGTATGGAGCTTCGCGTCCGCCATTGAAGAAGAAAGTAACGTGAGCGTATTTTTCTGTTTCGGCAATATGTAATTGGGCCAAATTCAAACTTTCGAGGAGTTCTCCGAGTGTATTTTCTACGTTGTCTTTATCAAACAAGATATGAACATTTTTGAAAGTCGGGTCGTAGGGAGTCATGGTGAAGAATTGGAGGTTAGGAATGGTTTTCATTCCTGCTTCCGGCATATCTTGTTGGCTCAATACGACTGTTAGTTCTTTGGCGCGGTCGTTTCTGTAGTTGAAGAAGATAACTACATCGCCTTCTTCAATTGTAGCGATGGGTTTGCCGTCTTCAACACAAACAATGGGTTTAATAAATTCGTCGGTAACACCTGCATCGTATGATTTTTGCATAGCGGCTACCGGATTTTCAGTCACGTCGCCGACACCATTTACGATTAAATCGTATGCCTCTTTTACGCGCTCCCAACGTTTGTCGCGGTCCATAGCGTAATAACGACCTACGATGGATGCAATTTTTCCGGTCGATTGTTTCAAATGGTTTTCCAAGTCTTCGATAAAACCTTTTCCGCTTTTCGGGTCGGTATCACGACCGTCCATAAAACAATGCACGTATGTTTTGTCGATTCCGTAAATCTTAGAAATATCTGTTAATTTGAATAAATGTTCTAATGAACTGTGCACACCACCGTCTGAAACCAATCCCATTAAATGGATTTTTTTGTTATTTTCTTTGGCGTATGAATAGGCTCTTTTGATTTCGGGATTTTCCAAAATGGTGTTTTCGCGGCAAGCAATATTGATTTTTACAAGGTCTTGATAGACTACGCGACCGGCGCCGATATTTAAGTGTCCTACTTCCGAGTTACCCATTTGTCCGTCGGGAAGTCCCACGTTTTCGCCCGATGCTTGAAGTTGTGAGTGAGGATATGTTTTTATAAGATAATCCCAATATGGAGTTTCTGTACTAAATATTACATCTCTTTTTTGTTTGTCTCCGATTCCCCATCCGTCGAGGATAACCAACATTGCTTTCTTTTTTGCCATAAGTCTTTTGATGTATTTTTTGTTTGATGATTTTAAATTATTTTTCGGGCACAAAGGTAAGCTTTTTTTTTCAATGACCTGTTTTTAAAGAATTTAAAGAGTTTAAGGATTCTAAAGATTTTGAGGGGAGATTTTCCAACGATTTTTCCGATGGTTTAAACGCATATTTGTCATACGCTCACGAAAACCACCGCTTTGCAGGAAATGCTTGCTTAATGACTCCAACATCTTCGCCAACAAATAATCGGTTTGTTTCAATAAAATGAGAGCCATATTAGCGATAGTTTCTGGAGGTCTACTAACAATAAGTTCCATATAATATGCGGAATGATTGTATTTCCTTCCTAAATCCCGCATAGTTTGCCATTCTTTAGAATTTTCTTCCCATTGACGATAGCCTCTCGTTCGTAAATAGTCGCTATAATCATCATATAGTTCTATTAGACTGGATTTAGCCACATCGATCAAACGTATGGCTGTATCGGCAGATGTTCCTGCCCGTGAATAACCCTCTGAAATATTTTGTTTTCCCGAACGTGCTGCCTGTTGCATTTGGTCAATTGTTCTATCGCCACGTCGCAAATAAGTCTGCACAAAATAATAAGTAATATCAAAAATAGTTTCTGCTTTTTGATAACAGATAAGTTTTTTGTAATCTCCGGTCGGTCGAATAAGCGGTTGGTCTTCCATTTTCTTTAAAATCTTTAAGTTCTTTAAAATCCTCAACGACTCTGAGGATTTTAAAGATTTTAATGGCAAAGATAATCTTTTTCGGCAATTATTTGAATTATTTTAGGTAACGATATACTTATTTTATCCTGTTTTTAAAATCCTTCAAGCCATTATCTCTGTTATCCGGGTCTTTGAGTTTTTTGTTGCCTAACTTATAGCTAAGTGTAAGTCTTACCTGCTGGCTCTCCCATTTACTGCAACTACGATAGTACAATCCTCCAAAGTCTCTCTTGAGGCGATATTCAAGTGAATTAAACAAATCGGATATACTAAGTTTCACTACCATGGCATCTTTCAATAGCTTTTTCTGAATACCTGCATCTATAGACCATTGAGGTGAAACGATTGCCGGAACGTCCAGAAAGGCCGCATTGTAATAGCCTGATAGTTCTGCACTCCATTTATACGGCAGATTAAAAGTATTGTTGGCATGACAACTCCAAGTCTTTTGAGATAAGCTGGCCGACGTATTTTTACCTATACCCTTTATCTCTTGATAAAATCCGTTAAGACCACAATACGCTTCCCACCTGTCGGTAACATTGAACCGGGCAGACAAATCTGCTGAAAAAGTACGCATTGAAGTAACATTGATGGGTGTTGCAAATGTTTTACCTCCCGACAGTGTATCTCGGTAATTAAGGATAAAATCGTGCGTATTAGCATAGCTGACGGACGTCGAATACCGCTGCCGATAAATATAACTTAGTTTAAAATTATCCTCGAACTGAGGTCTGAGAAAAGGATTTCCTTTCACATACGATAGTTCATCCATCACAAACTCAAACGGATTCAAATCCTGATAGGCGGGTCTGTCTATTCTTCTGTTATAAATCAAACAAAGACTATGCTGCTTGTTAATAGCATAGGTTATCATAACATTAGGAAACAGATTGAAATAAGTAGTATCATTAGACTGTTTGAGTGCATTTACAAGACTTTCCAGTTCTCCTTTAGAGGAAGTATATTCACTACGCAATCCAAGCTGGAATGACCAGGATTGAAGGGTAAAATTATAATTCAGATATGCTGCTGCAATATCTTCCTTGTATAGAAACTGATTAGTACGGCTTGTATCGGGAATAAAGGTGTCTGTTGTTTGATTGAAATATTGCAGGTCATTTTCTGATTTAACGCAGCTGTATTTTATGCCCGTTTCCAAGAATCCATCCCATAAGCGTTGTTTATAATTAGACATAGCAGAAGCGATATCGATATTGGTAGCCGTTTGATTATAATATATCGCTTTGCTGGTTTCATTTCCTTGTGGGTCAAGGTAAATATTTTGCTGGTAGCTGTCGCTGTACTTATTGAATTTGCCATAGTTACCTGTAACATTGAACTCGCGTCCTAATGTATCGCTGTAATTATAATTAAGTGTATAAGTATTGCGGTTATTATTTCGCCGAATATCATTTCTTGCCGTCAGTAGGGAATCAAGGTGATTATTAGCGCCAAAAATATATGTATTAGAATTCAGCAAAGCGTTTCCATTGCCGGTATTGCCTTCCACCATGATGCCTACCGTACTCTTTGCTGATAGAAAAAAGTCTATCCCTCCTTTATAATCATGTCCCTCTGTAGTAGACTTATTCTCGTATTTTTGGTCAAAAGTTACCGGATTATTTCGAACTTCTTGTCTACGGAAGTAATCCATTCTAAATCTGTTATCATTATGGAAGTAGTTATAATTACCATATATATTCAATGCTTTTGAGCGATAATTCAGATTTAATGCACCGCTATATTTGGGCATATAATTACTGAAGGCTGAGTTAAGGGAAATATTTCCATTAAATCCCAAGTTAGTATTCTTCATCGTTTTTATACTAATAATACCCGCATTTCCCGACGCATCATATTTTGAAGAAGGATTCAAAATAATTTCAATGGATTCAATATTGGAAGAAGGCATTGAGCTGAGGAAATCAGCGAGGTCTTTCCCTTTCAGGTTTATCAAGTTGCCGTCAAGGTATAACAGTAATCCTGATTTGCCATTCAGCATGATATTATCTTCTCCGACAATCCTGACACCGGGGGCTTTTCGCAGAATTTCAATTACAGAAAGACCGGTTGAATTAATACTACCGGCTACATTCACGACTATCTTATCTGCCTTCATTTGAATAGGTGGACGTTTCACATTTGCAATTACTTCTACCCCTTTTAATAGCACATCACCGAAAGGTACAGAATCATTGTTTTGTTCGGATACTTGACCTTTTAGTTGTAAATCATGGACTTGTGCTGTTGACATAGCACAAAAGGTCATCATCAACGAACAAACAAAACATGTAATAACCGGCAGATGGAACCGTCCGTAGAATTTAATTACAAGATATAACATCAGATATACTCATTCCGGTAAATAATCTTCCGGATTTACGTTCTTACCCTCTTTGAATACTTCATAATGCAAATGGGGACCTGTTGAATATCCGGTATTACCCACATAGCCAATCACCTCATCTTTTTCCAATTTATCACCAACCTGCACTGATATGCTTTTGAGATGAGAATAAAGAGTTGAAAATATTCCGTCATGTTGAATTATAACATAATTTCCTCTTTTTGAATCAAATTTTGCATCAATAATAACTCCATCTGCTGTCGATACAACTTTTTCTCCTTCTGAAATTGCAAAATCTATTCCATAATGAAAACCCTTTTTTCGTTCTCCATAACCAGCGGAAATACGCTTTATTTTCTCTTTGTCAACCGGATAAATTGAAGGTTGATTTGAGCTATTTTGAGCCATTTCAATAGAAGGTTGAATCGAATTTTTTGAGCGAATCCCTTATTACTTGAAAAGGCAAATAACATGAAACATACAAGCGGTAATACGAATAAATAAACTCCTAAATATTTATTTGATGTTTTATTTTTTGTGATCATAACGATACGTTTTTTGATTGTTTTACAATAAAATTGACTGATGATTCCGTTACAACTGACAACTTGAACTTGCTTTAACATGCAATTTAGATACGATTCTATTTGATTTCTATCTTTAATAATGCTTGTATCAGCAAGATATTCATGTTGAAGTTTCAACGATTTTTTGTAAAAAATAACAAAAGGATTAAACCAAAGTAACACAGAAACAATTTCAACTAAAACCAAATCGACCCAATGAAACTGTTTTACATGAGTTATTTCATGCTCAATTATCATTTGATGATTTTCATGTTTGGGCAAAAAAATCATATTAAAAAATGAAAACGGCGAAATCGAATCCATTTTAATAATCTTTTTTGAACCAATTTGGCAAGTTTCCGAATGATTACTAATTCGAATAATTCTTATTATGGAAAATAAAAGTTTAAAGAACAAAATTGATACGCCGGTAAAATATATTACCGGCAAAATCATTGAATAATTTATTGTTGTTACATGATTTGATAAATTTTGCGGTTGGAAAAATTCGTATTCCGGCTCAATCAAAAGAGGCTGAATGACATTTGACAATGCGCTGTTTGATTGGCTTTTAAATATTGAAAAGTTTAGAACGGGAAGAATAAATGAAAGAATAAGACCTAAAAGTAAATATAGCCTGTTGAGTAAGAAAAAAGTACAATTGCGGAGTACCAAAATGTAAAAGGCATAAAACACAATTATACACACACTTACCTTAAGTATATAGCACCAATAAATGGCCATAAATCTATTTATTTGATTTTATTGTCTTAATCTTTTCTTCAATCATTTGTTTGATTTCTTCCAATTCCGAAAGTTTCAATTGGTCATTTGCAAAAAATGATGCAAACTCAGGGATTGAACCATGAAAATAATTCGTAACGATAGATTTTACATGATTCCGGAAATAATCATTCTTAGAAACCAATGGATAATATTCATTGATTTTCCCATAAGTATTGTAGCCGATAAATCCTTTCTTTACCAAGATTCTTATAACCGTCGATACAGTGGTATAAGCGGGTCTGGGTATCGGAAATTGGTCTACAATGTCTTTAAGAAAACCTTTGTTTATTTTCCAAAGGAATTGCATTACTTGTTCTTCTGCTTTTGTTAGTTCTTTACTTTCCATGGCGCAAATATATAACTATATTTTTAGTTATACAACTATTTTTATAATTATTTATTCAAACTCTACAACGGTTATTCCTGCGCCGCCGAATCTGACGTCTTCATCGTGGTAATTGTGGATGCCGTGAGTGCCGGATAGATAATCACGCACTACTTGACGTAAAGCTCCGGTTCCGGTACCATGCAAGATGCGTACTCGTCCGATGTTGCATTGTATCGCATCGTCGATGTAGTAGGTTACGGCTTGGAGGGCTTCATCTGCTCGCATACCTCTTAAGTCGATTTCTGTTTTAAAATGAGATTTCTTTTCGTGCATCGAACTGGAGGTTTGCTCACTTACGAAAGTATATTTAGTGTCTGCTTTTTTTAATTGATTTTTGCTGACTTTTTCCAAACGGTCGGATTTGATTGTGGATTTGATTGAACCAAAGGCTACTACAATATTTTTACCTTGCACTTCCAATACTTCGCCCGCCGTGTTTTGACCTTTGATTTTTACGAAATCACCGGTTTCAATCACATCAGGCTTGAATATTGGTTTAACTTCTTTCGGTTGGTTTGGCTTTGGTTTCTGCTTTTTGTTTTCTTTGTCTTTTATTTTTTGGATTTTTCGCGCAATTTTTTCGTCGGTTTCTTTGGTAGAAAGTATGTCTTCTTTGAACTCATCCAACGATTTGCGGATAGATTTTGTTTTCTCCTTTTCTGCTTGAGCCTCGCGAATCTCTCTGATTACATTTTCGATGCGAGCATTTGTTTCTGCCAAAATATGTTCGGCATCAGATTTGGCTTTGGCAAGAATATCTTTGCGTTCAGCATTGATTTTTTGCAAATCGGTATCATAGCGAGCGGTCAGTTCTTCCAGTCGTTTTTCTTGTTGGCGGATATTTTGCCTTTTCGATTCCCAATAACGTTTATCGCGAACAATATCTTGAAGATATTTGTCCATGTTGATGTAGTCTTGTCCCACGATGGTGGAGGCATCAGCGATGACATCTTCGGGTAATCCGATTTTGTGGGCAATTTCTATAGCAAATGAACTTCCCGGATTTCCGATTGAAAGTTTGAATAGCGGTTGCATTTCGTGCCGGTCATACAGCATGGCACCATTCACAACACCTTCGTGCTCTTCGGCATAATGTTTTAAATTTTGATAGTGGGTTGTGATAACGCCAAAGCATTTTTTCCGGTTGAAACGTTCGAGGAGTGATTCTGCGATGGCTCCGCCTATTTGTGGTTCAGTTCCTCCGCCGAATTCATCAATTAGAATCAATGAGTTTGGAGTACAATTCCTGACAAAAAACTTCATGTTCGTGAGATGCGAACTGTAAGTACTCAAATCATTTTCGATTGATTGCTCATCGCCAATATCAATAAAAATATCTTTGAAAATTCCTGTTCTTGAATTTTCACGCAAAGGGATTAGCATGCCGCATTGCAACATATATTGTAGCAATCCTACTGTTTTCAAGCAGACAGATTTTCCACCGGCATTGGGGCCGGAGATTAAGAGGATTCGTGCTTCGCAAGGTTGCGTACCTGACGGCACGCTGTTTAGGGTGGTGTTGTTATTTTCTTCTACCGAGCTATATTCCCTACGGGAATGGATTATAGAATTTAACTCAATATCTAAAGGTACAACCTGTTTATTTTGTTTTCGCAAAGAAAGAAAGAGCAACGGATGTATTGCGTGAACCCAATCAATTTGTTGTTTATCTTCAAATACAGGTAAAATCGCGCGGATGTCGATAGAGAAAATCGCTTTTGCGCGGATGAAATCAATTTCGGCTAAAAAGTTGTACGAATTAAGTATTTCAGGAATTTCGGGGCGGATTGAATCCGTAAATGCTGTCAGTATTCGCACAATTTCGCGTTTTTCTTCGCTTTCTAATTCTCGCACGCGGTTATTGGCTTCAACCACTTCGGCCGGTTCAATGAAAACGGTTTTTCCGCTAGCCGATTCGTCGTGCACAATCCCTTTCAGTTTGCGTTTTAGAGCCGGTGCAATCGGGATTACCAAGCGGCCGTCGCGCATGGTGGGCGATACGTCTTTATCAACCAAACCTTCGGATTGAGCCGAACGTAAAATACTTTGAAGTGTTTTGGAAATACTTCCCATGGTACGGTTTAGTTCCGTGCGGATGCGCGACAACTCAGATGAAGCATTGTCTTTAATTCTTCCGAATTTATCTAAAATCAGGTCGATTTGTTTTGTTAAGCGAGGAAAATCGCAAACCGGTTCGGCTAACTCGCTCAAATACGAATAAAGGTTTCCGTCTTCTTCCTTGAGCCGAAAAAAATGTACGATTTCGTTGATGGTTTGCAAAGAACGACGAATATCGAATAATTCTCGTTCGATGAGATAAGTCCCTTCGATTCGTATTTTTTTCAGTGAATCGCGTACATCAAAAAAATGGTTTGAAGGAAAATTGTCTTCTTCCTGAATAATTTTTATGAATTCTTCGGTTTGGTGAAGTTGTTTTTCAACCAACTCATAATTGTCTGAAAAAGACATATTTTCGGTTTTCTCCACGCCTAAAGCACAAAGGCACTTGGACTCAACCAACTGCCTTATTTTATCGAAACCTATTTTTTGTTCGAAATTTTCGGGATAAATCATCGTTACTCAAATACGTCATCAATTCCTACCGGAGTGGAGTGATAAGGCAAAACCACAGCATTCTTACATGGATTCTGATATTCCTTAGATACCTCAAATCGTTCGGATTGAAAATAACCTAAAGAAGGTTCTGCATATACTTTTTGTATAAAAAGACCATAAACCGGAAGTGCCATTTCGGCCGCCTGTCCGTTATTCATGCCATCGAAGTGAATCGAACGGTCTTCTCCTCCAACCCAAACACCACTAACCAGCGTGGGCGTGAAACACATAAACCATCCATCGGAATGATTTTGTGTGGTTCCTGTTTTTCCCCCCATTTGAGCAGTTATACCGTAACGGACACGCAAGCGTCCGGCAGTACCGCCATCGACAACACCTCGCAACATATCCAGCATTTTGAAAGCAGTTTCTTCATTTATCACATCGTATATTTGGGGAGAAAACGATGCGATGGTATTACCTTCTTTATCTTCTATACGAGTTACATATACAGGCTCCATCCGAACGCCTCGATTGGCAAATGCAGAATATCCGCTTACCATTTCGGCTATCGAAACATCGCAAGTACCCAAACAAAGCGAAACAACCGGATCTATGTCTCCTTTTAATCCGTAAGAGCGTAACAACTTGACAAATGCAACCGGACTCACCCGGCTCATAATATTAGCCGTAATCCAGTTACTCGAAACTTGAAGTCCCCATTTGATCGTAACCATTTCTCCGATTCGCTTGCCCCCCGGATTCTTTGGTTCCCAAGGAGCTTGTCCGGGTCCCGCATCTAAATACGGCTGTACATGCATCATTTGGTCGCAAGGAGTCATACCGTCTTGCATCGCTAAAGAATAAAGAAAAGGCTTGATGGTAGATCCAACCTGACGACGTCCCGTATTTACCATATCGTATTGAAAATACTGGAAATCTACTCCGCCCACATAAGCTTTAACATGACCGGTAGGGACTTCCATCGACATCATTCCCGAACGTAGAAAAGATTTCATATATTTGATAGAATCCCACGGAGTCATCGTTGTGTCTTTCAATCCATGCCATGAGAAAAGAGTCATATCAGCAGGCATATCGAAATTCTCTCTGATCTTATTTTCGCTCAACCCTTCTTTTTTCAGTCTTTTGTAACGGTCTGACTGTTTCATTGCCCGGTTTATAATTCCTTCTATATCGTTCGTTTTCATATCTCTGGAAAATGGAGCATACGACCGACCTTTTTTCTCCTTAAAGAAACGATCTTGCAAATCCAATCCGACATGCTCTTTTATTGCTTCTTCGGCATAAGTCTGCATACGAGAATCAACGGTTGTATAAATTCTTAAACCATCGATATGAAGGTTATAATTATCACCGTTGGCTTTTTTATTTTTGTTACACCAACCGTATAAAGGATTGTTAAGCCATGCCAAAGAATCTTCAGCGAATTTTTGTTTTTGAGCCAAAGAATAATCATTTTTGTTTGGCTCTTTGGCAGTCATCAGTAAACGAAGAAATTCACGGAAGTAAGGAGCCAATCCATCTTTGTGGTCAACTTTATTGTAAGTCAATACAAGAGGTAATGCTTTCAGCGAATCGCGTTCATCGACAGTAATATACCCATTTCTACACATCAAATTAAGCACTTCATTTCTGCGTCCTTTGGTCAATTCCGGTCTTCTTATCGGGTTAAAAAGAGATGGATTTTTGCACATTCCAATCAAAACTGCCGATTCTTCTGTGGATAAAGTTTTGGGAGTTTTCCCGAAATAAACCCATGCAGCCGATTGAATACCTACGGCATTGTGTAGAAAATCGAACTTGTTAAGATACAAATTCACAATTTCTTCTTTGGTATAATATCGTTCCAATTTTACAGCAATCACCCATTCGATGGGTTTTTTCATCGCTCTGTCTAAAAAACTGTTTGATTTGGGCGACCACAATAGCTTGGCCAATTGTTGAGTGATGGTACTTCCTCCACCTGCACCTTCTTCCCCGAAAATACCGGTTTTAATAAAAACCCTACCCAATGCATAAAAATCAACTCCCGAATGGTCGCGATAACGTTCGTCTTCCGTAGCAATTAGTGCATTTACTAAATTAGGATTCAGGTCGTTATAAGTTACAAATATCCGGTTTTCTCTTTCTCTACTATAAGTTCCCAACAATTTATTGTCTGAAGAAATTACCTGCGAAGCATATTTGTCGATAGGATTTTCCAAATCTTCTACAGGAGGCACATAACCAATTATGCCTTGAGAGATAAGGAAAAATATCAAAAACAGGGAAACGATTCCTGTGGCAAAGATAATCCAAAACCACAGAATGATTTTTTTAGCGTTGAATTTCATTTTGTTTGTAATCTTTTTCTTTTAGCGACCACAAAGTTACGGAAAATATTTCATATCAGACTTTTAATTCTGTATAACAAATCTAAAAAGTTCTATTTACTGTCGTTTAAGATCACAAATTGTGATCTTGAAATTTTATCTGCCTCATTTATTTCAATGTCCAACTAACTCCACCCCAAAGCCAAAACCCGGGTTGTGGAACGTTTCCTAAATCAAAATAATGGGTATCAAATACGTTATTGATTGAGGCATATATTTTGAAATTGCTTTTTTCCAAATTCAGTTTCACATCTAAAATTCCGAACGGTTTATAGTTTCTTTCGGATGCTGGTTTCGAGTTTTCGTAATGCGTGTAAGTTCCTTGTCGGTCTTGCCAGCGAAAGCGAAAATCGACACTCAAATTCTTGTAAATAGGTTGATATAAGCCGATTGTCAAATGATGTCTTAAGTAATCTAACACATAATTGGAAATTAAATTGCCGGCATTTTTGCTTTGATTCATATACATATAACCTACATCCAAACGAGTTGCAGATAGTTGCGGAATCAATTCTTTGAACAAAATAGACGAGTTGATTTCAAATCCGACTTTATCTAAATTCGTTAAATTGCGTGATTCCCATAAATCTTCCGGATTTTCTTTTACCCAGTCGATTAAGTTTTTTCCTTTCATATAAAATCCGGTAACAGTAACGACGTAGTCAGAGACTACGCCGAACCAAGGGCGGTTTGCATGACGTATTCCTAATTCAAATGCTTCCGATTTTTCCGGTTTTACGTCCGAATTTCCTTTGTGAGTCGCTCCTTTATAATATAGGTCAGTGAAGGTCGGCATTCGAATAGCATTGTTCCAAGAGGCAAAAATTTTCCATGAGTTATTCACCCAATAAGATGAATTGATATTCGGGAAAAAATCAAATTCATCTTTGAAAGCACTGTTGTAATTAGCTAATATACTTGCGCTTGCCGTAAAACCTTTGTGCAAATAAGTATGTTCCAGAAAGTAACTTATATTTGTGCGATTGTCGGAATATAAATAGTTTCCGATGGGTTGTTCGAGCAGTTTTCCTAAAACACTGCTATAAATTCCTTCGTTGCGAAGTTCTCCACCGAAATTGCTTATACCGCCTGCCCATTTGTATTGACTATTCAGACTAAATCCGAAAACATCCGAACGATGAAAATTGGGCTGTTTGTACCATTCGGGAATATTGGGTGTATTCGGACGAAAAAGATGAAATTCGTCATAATGACGTTTCCAGTACAATTGCGGAGTAAATTTTAATTGTTTGCCTGTTTCTCCTTTTATCGTAGCAAAAAGCGACCGGGTATCGTCGAATTGATTGGCATAAGCAGGAGAATAAAAAGTATTGGCTCCGTATTCTTTATTATTTACTCCAAACAAAAAATCCAGTTTGGAATCATCTACTCGAAAACTACTTTGCCACAGCGCATTGAAAATTTTGTAATCACTGTTGTCGATATATCCGCCCGAAGAATTATATCTGGCGGAAAAACTGTGATTGGAAGATTTTTTTTCAAGAGAAACACGAGATTCCGCACCGAAAAGTTCGTACATTCCTCCTTCTACACTCATGTAAATTCCTGTTTCAGAATCTTTTTTTGTAACAATATTGATTCCTCCCGAAAAAGCTCCTGCTCCATACAATAAGGAAGTAGGTCCCTGAATAATTTCGATGCGTTCGATGTCTGAAAGATTGACCGGAATGTCTAAAGAGTAGTGTGCTGTTTGCGGATTGGTAAGATTAGCTCCATTGAGAAGAATGGCTGTTTGTTCGAAAGTGCCGCCACGCACTGAGATGCCTGCTAAAACCCCATTGGGTCCTCGTTGGCGAACATCTAAACCAACGATGTTTTTCAGTAAATCTTGTACACTCTGTACCGGCTGTCGCGCAATCTCGTCTCTCATGATAACCGTAACAATTTTTGCCATTTGATTCAGCGTTAATTCGGCTTTAGAACCCGTTACAATCAACTCTTTTAAGGCCTGTTCTGGAATCGAATCGCGATTAACATCCGTTTGTCTTTGAGCCGATGTTTCGGTTGTGTGAACCATTGTCAATACACAGCCGGTAACGACTCCGATGTTGACCACTCTGTGCATACTGTTAAAGGCACTGTATGCTTTGCGGGCAAATCGTTTGAAACGATAGGCTTGTTTTTGCTTGAAGTTTTTTTTCATTTACAACGACACTTAAGTTTCCACTCTCACTTTGGAATAGTGGCGCAAAGGTAGTAAACAACAGTTAACACATAAAGAGAATTTGCCAAATAATAACCTGCAAACCTATGTTGTTGCTCCGTTTTGGTTTCATAAGCAGAAAAACGGGATAAATCGTTCAAAACAGGATGAAAAGGATTTATATGTAAATCTGTTTTGAAATCAACATCTTGTTCACCCAACATCTTGAATATACTTTCTTTCGCTGACCAATGAAGAAGTAAGTGTGTTTCTTCGTGCTCTTTGTTCAAATTCATCTCTTCATTTTCGTTCATAAATCGCGAACGAATTTTATGTATGCGCGGAGAAATATGCTCAATATCAATCCCTATTTTCATTTCAGGATGTAAGGAAACCGCCACAAAACCCTTGGTGTGGCTGATACTGATTTGATAAGTATTATCGGATAGGTAAGGTTTTCCGGAAGAAGTGTAAAGGATTTCCTTTTCTTCACCCAACATTTCTCTTAGTAAAACCCTGACTGTGAGCCATTCTTTTTTTCTGCTCTCCGACGTTATTTGAGAAAGATAAGGAAGATAGAGTTCTTTTTTTTGCAATAAATTTAACAAATCATCAACCGATTCGCGAATTTCACGAACAGCCCAAATAATGGATTCCGGAGTAGTTTGAAGTCGAAACATAGTTGCAAAAATAAATATTATAATTGTATCTTTGTATATTATAATAGGAATTGTAGAAAATAATAAGCAAGAAACAGAAGCAATGACAATCGAAGAAAAAGTAAAACAAATCATTTTTGACGCAGGAGCAGATTTGTGCGGAATAGCTAACATTGACCGGTTTTCGAATACACCGGCCGGCTTTCATCCTTTAGATATATATAAAGATTGCAAGTCGGTAATCGTATTTGCCAAAAGGTTGCCAAAAGGTCTTGCCTACGTTAATCCAAGAATTATTTATTGCCATGCCAATAACTTGGGTAAAGATACAGTAGATAAAATTACTTACGAAGCCTCAATCACGATAGAGCAATTGGGTTGCATAACTGTTCCATTACCTTGCGACAGCCCGTATGAATACTGGGAAAAAGATAACCTTAAAGGAAAAGGACTTTTATCTATGCGTCATGCAGCGGTATTAGCCGGATTAGGCAGCTTAGGAAAAAACACGCTTCTCATCAATCGGCAATATGGTAATTTCTTAACAGTGGGCGCCATCCTGACAAATTTAGATTTGAAATCCGACTCTTTGTCGGAAGAATTGTGTTTGGCAAATTGCCGTTTATGTTTGGATAATTGTCCTGCAAAAGCGTTGGACAGCCAAACAGCTAATCAGAAATTATGCAGACCCAATACTTATGGAACCAATGACAGAGGATTTGATATCGTTAATTGTAATAAATGCAGGACAATCTGTCCAAGAAAATTTGGAATATAACAAATGGAAATAAAATCACTTAGCAAAATAACTTTCGATACGATATTCAAGGCATTCAATCAAGCTTTTGCCGATTATGAAGTTCAATTAAACAAGGAGCAACTTCAAACCATGTTAAAAAGACGAGGATTTAATCCTAATTTGTCTTTTGCCGCATTTGACGAGAATGAAATTGTCGCTTTTACGCTTAATGGAATTGGAAATTTCAACGGAATGCCAACGGCTTACGATACCGGAACAGGCACTTTGAAAGATTACAGAGGGAAAGGTTTAGCCACAAAAATTTTCGAGTATTCCATCCCATACTTAAGAGAGGCGAATATTAAACAATACCTGTTAGAAGTATTGCAACACAATACAAAAGCTATTTTTGTCTATAAAAATCTTGGATTTGAAACAACCCGTGAATTCAATTATTTCATACAGAAAAATGGAGCAATCAAAAACGAAACAAAAATCTCAGATATTTCTTGCTCAATTAAGCAAATCGACATCGAAAAATTCAATTCTATTCCGGATTTTTGGGATTTTTATCCTTCATGGCAAAATAGTTTTGAATCCATTAAAAGAACACGCGAAGACTTTGTTAGCTTGGGAGCATTTATTGGCGAACAACTCATAGGATATTGCGTTTTTGAACCCACCTCCGGAGATATTACTCAAATCGCGGTCGACAAACAAAACAGAGGAAAAGGAATCGCAACATTATTATTTAACAAAATCATCAAATTGAATAAAAATGATGCCATTAAAGTTGTAAATACAGACATTTCGTGCGATTCAATTACCCATTTCCTGAAAGCAAAAAATATAGATATAACAGGGAAACAATTTGAAATGATAAAAGAGATATAAAACATTTAACATAAATTTTCAAAATCTTTATAGGGTATTTCGTTGCTGACCGGTCGAAGGAATAGTAACAGAAATATTATTTACAATTAAAACAAATAAAGAAATGGAAACACGTATTAAACAAATCGGTATCGCAACCTTGTTCTTTTTATTGTTTTCGGGAATTACAAACGTATTTGCTCAAAACGATGAAAAGTTTTTTACTATCAGCGGAGTGGTAAAAGATAAATCGAACAACAAAAAGTTGGAATATGTAAACATCACTGTATCAGGAACTAATCTGAGCGGCATCACAAATGAAGAAGGAGCATTTACACTTAAAGTCAAAGATTCTATTCAAGCGAAAGAAATCGAATTTTCTCGAATCGGTTATTTCAGTACTCGCATTCCTATCGATGGGAAAAATTTATCTGGCCAAACATTCTACATGAATCCAAACGAAAAACAATTAAAAGAAGTTGTTGTTAAGAGTTGGGAAAATCCCGAAAGCTTAGTGCGGGAGGCAATAAGGCGAGTGGATAAAAATTACAGTAACAAACCCAATATGTTGACCGGATTTTATCGCGAAACCGTACAAAAAGGAAACAAATTCATCAATATTTCAGAGGCAGTTATCGATATGTATAAAAACTCATACGCAGGAAATGCAACCTCCGACCGGGTGCAAATCCTCAAAGGCCGGGAATTGCTAACCACCAAATCCAGCGACACATTAGCCGTGAAATTGCAGGGTGGACCAAACTTAGCTATTTATGCCGATATTGTAAAAAATCCCGACATATTACTCGACGAAGAATCATTATCGAACTTTATTTTCAAAATGGAAAATTCCGAATTTTTAGATAATCGTCAACAATATGTAGTATCTTTTACTCCGGTAGTAGATTTACATTATCCCTTGTATTTAGGAACTTTATACATCGACAAAGAAACTTTGGCTTTTACCCGTGCGGAATTTCATTTGGATATGAGAGACCGGATTAAAGCTACAGAATCTATCTTGCGCAAAAAACCGGCCGGACTTCGTTTCAGACCAGAAGAAATGTCCTTTATCGTTTCTTATAAACAACGCGACGGAAAAAGTTATCTGAACTATATTCGCAATGAAGTGAAATTCAAATGCGACTGGAAACGCAGATTATTTGCAACCAACTATACAATGTTGAACGAAATGGTTGTAACAGAATGTAAAGAAGATGCGGTAAGCAATATCCCCCGCAAAGATTCGTTCAATAAATACGAATCGCTAAGCGATAAAGTAATGAGCTTTTATGATGACAATTTTTGGGGAACATACAACATTATCGAGCCTACCGAATCATTAGAATCAGCAGTTAATAAATTGAAAAAAGAACACAAGTAGAAAATATGAAATCGACACAAAGCAATGAAACAAACGAGGAGCAAGTCTTTACAGGTTGTGGACGACGGAAGTTTGTAAAATCTTCATTATTGGGAGCTGCGGCAGTTTTCGGAACCGGTTCGTTACTGAAAGCTTCAGACAATTCAATAACAGCTATTCAAAATGAATCAACTACGGCAGAGAAAAGGCATAAATGTAAAATTACTGTTTTAAGAAGGGAATTGTATGAAGACTTACAAGCTGAATATTTGGCTTATCCCAAAGCCGGTAAATGCGACCTTTTTGAAGAAGGACAAGAGTGGATTGTAGATGAGGAAAATTATTGGAAGATGCTTAATGGGCAATCGTTTTGCTCCTATGCTTGGGATGCTGTTGGTAAGTTTGTGTATGCAGCATTACAAGGTGGTTCGTTGCTGAGAGGTTGGACAAAAGATGAAAAAGTAATGATTGTAAGTTGTGTTGACGGAACCCGTCCTGTTATTTTTAAAATAGAGCGTATTGATGAATAAAAACGACAAAAACGCCGATGACAGTTAGCTTATTGGTATTTAAGCAGATTAAAGAAGGAGACATCAAGGCATTTGAAACCCTTTTCCGATCGTATTACGAGCCTTTGTGCCGTTACGCATACCAATTTGTTGGAGGTATGGAAACTGCAGAAGAAATCGTACAGGATTTGTTTTATGTTCTTTGGAAAGAAAAAGAAAACTTGCAAATCTTCACATCGGTAAACGGATATTTGTATCGCTCCGTCAAAAACAAATCACTTCAATATCTTGAGCAAGAAAAGGTACGGGATACCTACCGGAAAATGCACATCGAAAATGCAAACATAGAAACTTCTACTCCTCAGGAGGAATTGGAATATAAAGAATTAGAACAACAAATCGAGGAAACGCTTTGTCTTTTACCTGAACGTCGGCAAAAAATATTCCGTATGAATCGCTTGGAAGGAAAAAAATATAACGAAATTGCACAGGAACTCGATATTTCAATAAAAACAGTTGAGGCAGAAATCAGTAAAGTCCTTCGGGAATTACGAAGTCGAATACAACTCAAGAATTCAAACGCATGAAACAAAACAAAGAAAATACATTCCCAATTGATGTGGATAAAGCATGGAATACCCTTCATGCCCGATTGGAAGAAGAGCAGCTATTGCCCGATGAAGTAAAATATTTGTCACTTCAAAAACGAAAAATGATTTTTCGACGGGTAGCTGCGGCAGCAACTATTTTGGGATTTATGGTCTCCATTTTCAATATACTTCACAGCAGAAACGATGATTCGCTGCTATCCCTGCAAAATACGGAAAGTTCAGGTGTATTGGTTGTCACGCTCGAAGATGGTTCAACAGTCTATTTGTCAGCCAATGCATCAATTTCCTATCCAGCCGCTTTTGAAGAGGATCAACGAAAAGTAGAATTAAATGGAGATGCTTTATTTTGTGTAACGAAAGATGCAAACCGTCCTTTTATTGTTGAAGCCAACGGAATAACAGTTGAAGTCGTAGGAACAGTTTTCGCGGTTCAATCTTCTCTCGACAACTCGTTTGAACTTTTGGTAAAAGAAGGAAAAGTAAATGTTCATTCTAAAAATAATCAAACTCGCATCCCGGTAGTAGCCGGAGAAACTGTTCAGTTAAATAAAAGCGGGTTGAACAAGTCCGGCATCACGAATTTCCGTATATTCGATCGTTATACCGATAAGATGTGCTTTAAAGATGAAAAGCTGAATAATATTGTTCGCGCCATCAATATTGCCTACGGAACACCAACGATAATCGCTGATGAATCATTAAATAACAGAACGTTGACTGTCGCTTTTGAAAATAATTCCGTAGAAAACATGATGGAATTAATCTGTAGTGCATTAAACCTGAAACAAATAAATAAACAAGATACCATTTTTATTAGAAAATGAAAGCGTTTATTCCCGTCACTGCGAACTGCAAGAGTTCGTCATTGCGAGGCACGAGGCAATCTATATTGATTTTTATTGGATTGCTTCGGACCACCGCCCTCGCAATGACGTTTCTCTTTTGCTATTGTTTTTCGACAAGCGCAACAGAGATTCTCGATCGAGAAATACGATTGCCTAAGACCAAAGAAACAACCTACGAATTACTCAACCGGATTTCCGACCTCACCGGATTCTTTTTCATCTACGATAGCGACATCGTTAACAATGAGAAAAAAGTCAAATTTCCCGGAGGAACGCATTCCGTGAGACAATCCATTTATCTGATTACCCAAAATCCGAATATACAAATCAAGGTAATCGACCGGCATATTCTTCTGTATAAGAAAGAAATATCTATCTCCGTCAGTGAAAAAGCGATACCGGTAATAAAAAAAGACAGTTCGAATTTTATTGTCGCAAAGGCTATTGTAAGAGACGCTCACACCAAAGAGCCGGTTCCTTATGTTTCTGCCAGTCTCGAAAATTCCGGAATCGGAACTGTTTCCAATCAATCGGGCGAGTTTATGCTCAAAATACCTCAATCCGATACGATTCGAAATATTCAAATTTCTCATGTTGGCTATAACCAGCAAATTATTCCTGTGGGATTATTTTTGAACAGTACGATCGATATTTACTTGCAAACCAAAATGGTTCCCCTGCAAGAAGTTATTGTCGGGTTAGTCAATCCGCAAAAAATTGTGCGAGAAATGATTAACGCACGATCTGTTAATTGTCAGACCGAACCCGTTCATTTCACCGGATTTTATCGCGAAGGAGTGGAGAGGAAAAATTCAATCGTTAGTCTGACCGAGGCAGTCATTCAAATTCATAAAACAGGTTTCGATTCATCTGCCGAAGACCAAGTCAAGCTATTAAAAATGAGAAAAATAAGTAATAGCGACGAAAAAGATTCCATTATCCTGAAAATGAGAGCCGGGATTGATGCATCGTTACACTTGGATATTATGAAACATCTTCCTGATTTTCTTGATTTCAACGGCGAAAATCCTTTTAACTATACCAAAATAGACATGACGGTAACTGATTCCGGCTTGGCACATGTAATTGAGTTTGAGCAAAAAACCGGAATCCAAGAACCGCTTTATAAAGGAAAACTCTACATCGATGCAAACAACAGCGCATTATTAGTCGCCCATTTTGAAATCAATCCACAATACATAGATAAAGCGACCGGCACACTTGTACTCAAAAAACCTAGAGGTGTTGATATTAAGCCGGAAAACGCAAACTATTATGTGCATTACAAATATTGGAACGGAAAGTACTACTTAAATCACCTTCGGGGAGATTTGACTTTCAAAATTAAAAAGAAGAATGCTTTTCTTCAACCCTCCAAATCCATCCATACTTTTTTTGAGATGGTAGTTTGTAAAATCGATACGACAGACGTAAAAAGATTTCCTCGCAAGGAAAGTATTATGACACACAAAATATTTTCCGAAACAACATTTCAATACGACAATCACTTCTGGGATGATTTCAATATTATACTTCCGGAAGAACGGTTAAACGAAGCCATCAGCCAAATATCATCCAAAATTGAAGAAATCGAGTAATTTGATTAAGAATAACTGATTGCCCAACCAAACTTTTTTACTATCTTTGCATCACACATAAGTGATAACAAAATGAAACTTACTACCCGATTTTTTACGCGAGGGTTATCTTGCCTATTTATTTGTTTCATATCAGCAACAACTATTCACGGGCAAAATAACAATTTTCTACATAAAAAAGATTCGCTCCTAAAAGTAATTGCATCGACACAAGGCGAGGAAAGGTTAAAAACATACAAAGAATTGGCATTCCTACAATTTCCGGATGAAGAAGTTGATTTAATGTTGCAATATGCAAACGACTTTCTCCGCGAAGCACGCAAACAGCAA
The DNA here is from genome assembly GCA_031253625.1 of Dysgonamonadaceae bacterium. Taxonomy (GTDB): domain Bacteria; phylum Bacteroidota; class Bacteroidia; order Bacteroidales; family Azobacteroidaceae; genus JAIRVZ01. Next base: position 2,220 of record JAIRVZ010000106.1, on the reverse strand, counting down.
AACAAAGAATACGAAACTATAGCTTGCGAGGTGGAACTTTCTTTTTTGTGGAATTCTTTAAGAGACGAGGAGTATAAGCGAAAAGCAAACGAATATATGCCCATCTTTAAGAAAAATGGTTTCCCTAAAAGATATTATGATGCCTATGAGTCTCTGTTGATTATATTATCAACAAATAGTAATCTCGAACAGACAATAGAAGGAATCAAACAAATGTATGCAGAAGCCAAACAAGAAAACTATTTATATGGAATAACTCGAGCCACCTTGCTAATGGCACATATGTACATTGGGGAAGAGCGTAACAAAGATGCCGAAAAATACTACAAAGAAACAATAAAAAATGCATTAGAACTGATTAAAGAAGAACCTGACCAGTCTGCTAATTATCACTTGGCATCAGCTGGATACAATGGATTAGCAAATTCTTTGATTGATCAAAAGAAACTAAACGAGTTACTTGCTCTAATGCCTGTTTGGAAAAAACATCTGATTGCCTCTGAAAAAATTTTCGGGCATTCTGATCCTTGTTTAATATATTATTATAATTTCTGTGCCTTAGCTGAAATCGCCAAAGAAAAATACGACGAAGCCGAGTTATATTGCGATTCCATAGAACTTAAAAACATCACTCCATTGGGGTTACGCACTGTGTGGAATATCAAATCCAAAATTTGTGAGAAACGCAAAGACTACGATAGTGCCATTGATTGGATCGATAAACATGTTGACCAAAGTGCTAATATCGGAGAATTAAATGAAGTGGCTCACTTACTAAAAGAAAAAGTGCGCATATTAAGCAAAATGGGACGCATGGAAGAAACATATTTGGTTTTTGACAGAGCATTTCAGATGAGTGATTCTCTTCGCCTATTGAAGAATAATGCCCAATTAGACGAAATCCGTACCCAATACGAAGTAGATAAACACATTGCAAGAGAAGAATACCTACACAACTATTTGCTTTTTGCCATCGGTAGCTGCATTTTGTTGGTAATTTTACTCGGAGTATGGATACATTACAGCCGGAAAATTACCAAAAAGAACCGCACACTCGCACAAGAAATCAAAGAATTAACGACATTACAAGAAGAACAAATCAATGAGATGATCAACAAAACTTCTTTTGCACCCGAACCGGAAAAATCGGAACCGGTCGATAATGATTTGTGTATCGAAAGCCGCATAGATAAATTGTGTGCTGCCATCCGCGACCTCTTGCTTATAGACAAGATTTATCGTAACCCTGCCCTTACCCAAGAACTTGTGATTGAAATTTTGGGCACAAACAAAGGTGTATTTCCCGAAGCTTTTAAATACTGTTTCAAAATGCCATTCAAAGATTACATCAACTTCCTTCGCCTGAAAGATGCCATACAGCTGCTCGAACAATCCGACTTGTCGATAGAAGAAATCTCCGACATAGCGGGTTTTGGAACAGCGCGCACTTTCCGAAATCAATTCAATGCCAAATACAACATGACTCCCAAAGATTACCGAAATTCAATACAAAAAGGTGACATTTCCACCGGAGAAAACTAAATACAACCGGCTGTCATTTGGCTAATGCCGAACGTTGTTTCGAGCATAGCGAGAAACCTCCCGTTATTTCGCCATTGCAACTTGCTGACCTTTAGGAAAATGGAGAATTTTCCCATTTTAAGGTAGTTTTTTCCTATCGTTTTAAAACATCCGTTTTATTTTTGTACCGTGTTATTTATACACATGCTAAACTGATTTGAAATTATAATAATTTATTATCTCCGGTGTTTCCTTTTTCATTGTCAAGAAATTTGGCAGTCCATATTTGTGAAAATACGGCAAATAGACTTTTTGTGAAAAAAGTTTCTTTTTTATCTTTTTTATTTATGTGTATGATAAGGAACACCGGAGTTTTTTACAATTGATAATTGACAGTTGACAATTAATAATTAACAACAATACATAAATTAAAAATAAAAGAAGAAAATGATTATGAAAGTTATTCAAAAAACAAGTTTAAAGAACTTGAGGAATCTAAGAAAATTAATGTCATTGGCATCCTTAATTTCCTTAATTTCCTTAACCTCCTTGCACGCGCAGGTAAAAATCGGACAAGATACCGAACCCGTCAAAGGTGCAGCGTTAGAATTACATAGCGATAAAGGAACCGGCTATGTCGGAGGCTTGAGATTAGCTAATGTATCTTTGGATAACATAACCGATTTAACAAAGCTTAGC
>JAIRVZ010000062.1 GCA_031253625.1 Dysgonamonadaceae bacterium | reverse complement strand
AGCAGTACGTGATGGCCTTGCGTCAATTTTCTCTTTGAAATTTGCCCAGGCGCTGTTTTCATTGGATGGGTTACCATCCGAAAGATTGTCGTTTCTGTCTTGATTCGATGTCTTCATTTTTCAATACTTTAAAATTATGAATAATAAAACCGTGCGGGTTTTGTTCCGACCGCCTTACACGAGTTAATGTGCCTTCAGTTTGCAGAGAACGGTAAGCAATGGATGTAGGGCGTTCAATCCGTTGCGTACCTAAATAACGAAACCGTTTCGTATCAACATCAAATGAGATGCTGTCTGCTTTAATCGTTACCATTGTTGAATTAGCAACCAATTGATTGTAGAAACCCTGTTCGCGTAAATCGTTATATAACCTTGCTCCGGATTCATCAATCAGATACATGGAACGCAGAATGTTGTTCTGTATATACTTTTCATCCGGCGGAAGATTGAAAAACAGCAAATGAAACATATTAACATGGCTCATCCCTTCCACTTCTTCGTTATCTTCCAAAAAACTTCGTTGAACCAACAACGGCAATCCGGCATCAAGAACATAGACACTTTGTCGTTCTTCCATGATAAGCCTGTTGGCATGGGACATCACGACAACAACAATAATGACAGACGTTACCAAAGAAGCAACAGCGATAAACAATGCAAGTTTAATTTTATTTTCTATATTTTTGATAAGCATAGTTAATCTGTATGAATAATTAAAAATCAAAATGATACATAAATAAAACGCCCTATCTTCCGCCGCTTACAGCCCCTTTAACGGCAGTAAAAGCGATACCTGCAGCAGCGACAACAGGCTGTAGAAGCGCTGCACCGCCTGATGTTTGCACTACCCACGTCGAAACTGGAAACACAACAATCATCCCGAAAGCGACAAAAAGGCAAATAACGGTAAACATAAAATTATCACTTGAAAACATGGATGTAAACAACGCAAAACGCCATTCTTCCATTTCCAATTGAGCCTGCAGAACAGTAATTTCAGCCTCTAAAACGGAGTTCATAATTTCAGCGCCCACAAAACAGACGAAATAGGCAAAGCCCGACCAAAGCGAAATAGAAATAAAACGCGCTACCCATTGCGACCAGGAATGACGCCAGGGGTCAAGGCATGAAAAAGCGAACGATAAGGGCCCAATGATGCCCATTATCAATAACCCTGCCGCCTGCATAAGCAGCACTCCGCAAACTACCGTATTCATAAACATGAGAGCCAAATAGTTAATTATGCCGTATAGCGCCTGTTTGATACCATTCATGACAACAATGGCCATTCCCGCAATGGCCTTTGGTAGCCCAAAAATCGCTCCCGACATATCCTTTGAAATATCACTTGACTGCATTAAGGCGTTTCGCTCGCTGTCTTCCGCCCTGGCGGCAAGCGTTGACATCTGCATTGCTTTCCTTGCATGTGCATCAACAAGATTAAAGCGTGTTTGGGCATTGGCACGCATATTCGTCCACGAATTATCAAATTCTGCTTTGGCGACCGATTCAACTCCTAGCCCGGGTAAGTTGCAAATATACACAAAATCAGTCCACCACATGAGAAGTAAAGCAATTGCAAATGGCCGTAAAAGAGGCAATACGGATAATTTATCTTCTCCCGCTATCACGGGATATAATTTGACGGCACACCAAATCAGGGCAAAAAAAGAACACAGCAGCCTGCCGAAATCTACCAAAGTGCTTGAGTAAGTAATTGCTCTGCTGTTTTTCCATTCCAATACCGCATCCATGATGCCTGTATTAAAGATATCTTGAACGTTATTAGGTTCAACGATTACCTGTGCCTGTAGTAAAATAGTTGCTAACATATTCATAGGTATTATTTATTTTCGTTTATCAAAGCCTCCAATCGCTCATCCATGGAGGCAACAAGACAGTAATTATTGATTCGATAACACACATTGATAAGTTTTACATACTCATTTAAGCAAACGGTGTATGCGCGTCGTCTTTTGGAATTATCCATGTGGGTTACTTCTATATTGCCAATAAGCAAATATTTATCGTTTATTCGACCGTATTCGTTATACACTTTTTGAGCCTCGCCTAACGGAACGCTGTAATTGGTAAATTCATTCGTAAGTGCCTGAATGGCCTTTTTGGCATTTTCGATATCGGTCATAATCTGCGCAATCTCTCTGTCTGAATTGCGGTCTTCCCAATGTCTTTTTTCGTTTTCATACACGATTTTAATTGATTCGTGTGCATCCGTTACTTTCAGTAAAGATTGCCTGGCTGCCGCATTCATTGAATCGAGCGGAATTTTGTTATTGTTTTCGTAGTTTCTGCTTTTATACCTGTTGTGAAGAATGTTATAATACCATGAAGGATAAAACCCCCATTCGTCGTTCATTCCTCCGGACGATTCGATTTGCCTGTGCAGCGATTCGTCATAGACCTGTTTATAATCCGTTTGTGCTTCACAAATAGAATAAAAAGACAGCAGTAAAAATATAGCAAGCAATTTCTTCATCGTAAATTATTGATTGAGTAATTCGTTAAACAAAAGTTCCTGTTTTCCTGTTCTCATCCTTTCAAATAAAGAATGCAACGACCTTTTAATATTGCCTAACTCTTTGATGATATTATTCATCAGGTCGTCCCGAAACCGGTTATCCCGCAAATTATCTTTGTGAAGACCAAAGGTGGCGTTTCCATCATCAAATTCATTGAGTACATCGCCAAAATTAACGCCAAGGTTATTATCTCCTCCTCGTAGGACTTTTTCGGTAGATACAATCAGGTACGTAAATTTGGAAAGCATCTCAAGTGAAGAATTTGCAAACATATTGACAAGTTGCGCATCAACCGGCGGCTCTGCCAAAAGAGACGTAATATCTACAAATGCTTCCATAATATCTGTAATGAGAATCCCACCATACGCAACATCAGGCAGAAAAAACGGAATTTTCGGTACCGAATTATTGGTGTACTGCGAAAACAAAATAGCATCCATTTCGGCCAGTTTTTTCATGTAATCCATGTAATCCTCATATTGTTTTCTTTGCAGAGCATCTTCGTTTTTAGCAAAATCGGAAAACATGGCATACTGTTTCTTATGCCACCATATCCACAGTTCGACCAGGTCGGGCTCCCAGATTCTTGTTTCGCCGCCACCATCGCCGCCACTCTCTTGCGCAAATGCAAAAATTGAGCAGAAACTAAACAGCAGCAGAAAACTAAATTTCACTTTTAATTTTTTCATTATTAATAGAATACAAAAAATTCCCAATCTTTAATCCTGAATCCCTGAAGTTTGTACAGGTTGTCAAAACATACTCCCTAAAATGATAAATTCCTCCGGAAGCATACTTGTTCGTCGTGTTAAAATTGATGATAGCACAAAAATCCGATTTATCGACTTTTGATGCAATTAAATCTTCAACAAACGCATTTAAGGACATCCTGTAATCTTTAAAAACGTTCAAATACACTTGCATAGCATCTTTTTCGGGCTTTTCCGTTGTATAGGTAAAATATTCGTAAATAGATACTTCGTTACCAAAAACCTCGCCGATACTACCCCTTTTCATATAAAATTCTTTGAATTTACTTCGGTTCGTCTTATTATCTAATGCGTTAATAGTAAATATTTTATTTTGTTCCACTTCCGACAGGGAAAGAATTTCGGCAACGACATCAAAATTGTCTTTGAATTTGGTCTGTTCGCAAAGAATAAATGTGGCTGCATTGGCAATAATTGACTGCCGCACTACTTCGCTCTTTATAATATCATCCAACTCCTGTGTAACTGTGATGGCCTCGCCGTAAAATTTCCTCACTGTTTTGTAAAGATATCGGATATAATCGGACATGAGCGGAGATGCAAGCGCTTTCCATGCTTCCTCAATAACAATTACTTTGCGATTGCCTTTGTTGCGCATTTTCTGGATGAACACATCCATAATGACCAGTGTAACGATTGGAAACAACGTATCATTCCCTTGAATACTGTCTATTTCAAACACTACGAATTGTTCGTCAAACAGGGTTTTATCAATATCATTATTCAGTATCTCCCCGAAAATATCGCCTTTTTTAAACTTACTCAACACCTTGAGAAATTCTCTGAAATCAAATGCAAGCACATTATTTTTGCCCGGCTTGTTTTCGTAAAACAAGTTCCATTCTTTACAGATTTTAGGAATACGAATTTTAGCAAACTCATAAAATGAATTAAAATTCAACTCATTAACAATAATGTTTTCAGATTCAACCTTGTATTTGTTTTTTTGTCCCGAAATGAAAGATTCTATTTTACTCAATAACTTATCCAACGTATCAGTGTCTTCATCGTGAACATCTTCATTATGCCATTGCATTATCATTTTGTCCTTATATTCTTCGGCCAATTCATCGGAAAACTCATTTTGTCCCGCAAAAAAGTTGGCGTAATACGACATGATGGTTTCCCTGATTATATCTTTTTCTACTTTTCTAACTTCGGCATTGGCTTCTTTCCAAAGCAGCAAAATAAGATTTATCAAAAAATCTACTTTTTCGATATTGTATTCTATTTGTCTTATATAGAATGGATTCATCGAAATAGGGTTTTCTTCGGAATAGGTAATGTAGCGTCCGTTAAAATAGTCGCACAATCCCTTATAACTGTGTCCTACATCAACCATCACAATATCACTTCCGCTTAAAAGGTATTGATGCAGCATGGTATTCATCAGAAATGATTTGCCGCTGCCCGATGGGCCTAAAACAAATTTATTTCTGTTATCTATCCGGTTTTGACGCATTGGCAAATCGCTTGGGTCAATGCCAACCGGTACGCCCTGCCTGTCGGTAAACCACATCATAAGGTTTGATTGTTCGGTAGCATGCAACGATTCTTTATACATTAAGCAAACAGCGACGTCCGCAGTGGTCAGAAAACGGTCATAATTGCGTAATTGGTAGGAGTTTCCCGGTGCGGCCGCCCTGAACAACTCATATTGATTAAATGCCTGCTTTGACAGGCGGATATTCACATTGGCCAAAAAGGTTTCCGTCTGATTTCTGGCATTATTCAAATTGCCGCTATCACAAAGTAAAATGTCAAAATGAGCGTAAACGAGCACCTGACTGTTTCGTTCGATATCATCCATGGCGGTTGTAATGTCTTCGACGCAAAGGTTATTTGCAGGGTCGGGAACAGACTCATGCTTCTTGATTTTGGCTTCAAGTTTAGATTTTTCGCCTGATTGGTTGACGGTAAATATAACTTGGTTAAATATAACGGTTTGTGCATCAATTAAAGGTAGAAAACGCATAAGGTCATGCGGAAAAGAACGATTATTAATCAGTTCATGGCTAATAGGTTTTATAAACGACGGCATATCAATTAATTCAACATCAACAAGACTTAAACATTGAAGATTTTTATTTCCTATTCTAATCCCATCCCCTAAAACCGAGAAATTATCCAAAGAGCAGGCGCCATTCTCAAAATCCATTGAAAAATAACGATATACATAATTGATGATTTCTTTTTTAGTCATGACAGACGCTTTGATGTCGTAATTATTGAAATAGCCTAACACTTTGCGAATGTTGTTGATAAAATCTTTGAATTTTTTATCATCATACGAAAAAAAGGCAGACCTTTTCAGTTCACAAGTAATTATAAATGTGGTTATTTGATGCTTAAAAATACGGCCGTCGTTTACTTCAAAGTGTTTGTTCATCAGGAAGTCGTCCGGGATATACGGAATTTTCCACTTTGATTTAGAGAATACATCGTGTTTTTGTAAAGAGTAACCCGCATCAAAAGAGCGAATTAAATTAGAAAAAACATTTAAGAATTTATAATATTCATCAGAATCGCCTGCATACTGCATACAAGGATTTTGAATCGTGATGAAAACAGAATGATTCCCGCGGATATCAAATAATATGGGATAAATATCATCTTCGATTCCAATATAAGGCGACTGAAATATTTTCTTTCCCGACATGTTTCTAATACCTGTTAAACATAGCATGGATAATATACACTCCTTTCGTTGCATTTTTGCGGTATAACCCGAATTTACGCTGATACAACGCCATCCCGATTATACCGCCTAACACAACGGCAACCATTATCGAAGTTCCTACAAGAAACGACGTAAAAGTAGAAACGATAATACCGACAAACAAAGAAAATAAAGCAAGCCCAAAGGCAGCGTAAATAAAACCGCCCTTCAGCCCTTTGAACTGTATCGGTCTTTGCAAGCCCTTATACACACTGAATTTTCTGTAATTTTCTTCAATCATGCGAAAAATGCCTCGATAACCAAAGCAACTATTACAAGGAAAATACAAGCGCCTCCCCAACCCATTACGGATTTCATAACATCTTGGTCTCCAGTGTTCCACTTAATATAGCACCTTACCCCGCCAATTAAACCGACTACCGCCCCAATAGCAAGGATAAGCCTGCTTGCAGGCACAAACATCTGTCTGATTTCGACTTCTGCTGCCTCTATACCTGACGCACCGCCACCTGCTTGAGCATACGCTAATACAATGGTGAGAAAACCAATTATGGCCAACGAGCCACGTCTAACTAAATAATTCAATTCTAACAACATACAAACAAAATATTTAATATTAAACACTAAAAGACTATATTACGCACTATATTTCTTACATCCGATTGTTCCTCCTGTGCCCGCATAAATTGTTGATGAAAAACGCTCAATTCAATTGGTTGCCCGCTTCTTGAAAATTCAATACGCATATCTTCAACATTTACAACAGAAGCATCAGGAGTTAGTTTTTTTTTTTTGAAAATGTGCCTCCTGAATCTTTTCCTGATTCTAATTCAAGTTGCATTTCTTGTTCAAAAGTTAAAGTGTCAGATGTTTTGTCATTACCCGGAATATAATCCCGGTAATCTATAGCCTCCGAATCATAACTTTCCGGTGTTACGACAGTAAATCCCCCATCCCCTGCAGTTTTCTTAAATTTCCATTTTAAAAAATAATCATACAAGAAGACAAGCGTAAAATATACTACATATATTACTAATATCCACTTAACTAAATCAAAAAATTTCATATCCTGTATTTTAAAAAGTTTGTTCTTATACTTCCAAAAACAATGGCTATTTTCTAACCGCTCTCATTCTTTGCCATTTTTACGCGCAAATATATTTATATTTTAAATATTAAACAAACTTTTTCTTTACATATTAGATATTTTAACATTTATATAGATTTATAAACCATTTTTAACTTTTGTGCAAATAAATTTTAAAAAACATAATAATATAATGCTGGCGAGACCCCATATTCAAAATAAATCCAATAGCCATTCCGGCTACATTACCGTAACGTAAATATTGCTGATTATTAGTTTGTTAATTATAAAAAAAGCCAATATATGCACATTATCGTTACATAAGCATTACATAAGATATTGTTAATTATCAGCACATTGTAATTTTGAAAACCTTTATAATCACATTGCCGTTACATAAGCATTATAAAGATTATCCCCAAAAAGGGATGTATCGAGAATATTTTTTTGATTTGTTTTCCGGGTCTTCATCTTTAATTAATCCGGCATTCATTGCATTTCTGATAATGGTAGATGCAATGGGATAATTTTTTTCATCTATCTCTAACCGCTCCCGCAGGCTTTGATTGGTCATCTTCTCATTTTGCAAATAGCGTAAGCAACAATGTTGATAGCAGGCATCCATTTTTTCCTTCCTACTCATTTCCGATAGTTTTTGATAGGAAAATATGGTAATGGTGGTTCTGATATCGCTAACCAAAATTCGTATTGCAGGAAGTTTAAATCGCTCATTATTAGAAATTACTTTGTCCATACCACTACCCTTTTCTTCACAAAGGTTGGCTCGGCGCATTAGGTCAGCCAGTTTTTCATTACGCGATACATATGCATCTATAAACCGTTCGGGGACTATCAGGGGTAATCCGGGATTGGAGATATCCACTCTGTCCGAATATATTTCAACCATTGGAAAGCCCTTTTCCTCAAAATCCTGATGAATTAAGGCATTGGCGACAAGTTCACGTATAGATATTTCGGGATACATGCGTTTGTTTTCTCTAAATGCTTTTCCTATAATTTCGCTTGCCGGCAGTTGTCCGTTTATCCAATCTATCATATTTTCAAAGCCTACACAATAGCCTTTAGTAAATAACTTCTCACGTTCCGTTTCGATTTTACCCTTACCCTTATACACAATTACACGTACTGATTTGCGGTAAACGGTATCAAAGTCATCCAAGTTTTTAGCAAAAAGCAATGCACCCAACTTTGTGATGCCGTAATTTGATTTTTCTTTTACAATCAACTGCTCCGACAAAAGTTTTTCGATAACGCCTGCTTGATAGGTCGGATAGGGTATTTTCATTAATTCAAAATACGTTTCCGTACTCAACAGCCCTGTTACTTCCGACATTGAGAGGTTAGATTTGGCTATTTCGTTTTCTAAACGAAACGTGCCTGATTTCCATATTTTACGCTCCTTTTCTTCAAAGTCGATAAGTTTTCTTGTATAACTTCCTACTCTGATGTAGCCTTGATGAAGAAAGGTTACAGGGCGATTTTGCGCTGCAGGAATGATGAACAGAGATATATGTTTATCTATCTCATAATCTAATTCATATATTATAAAGTCAATACGTGGATTCAGTCGTGTGGCAAGCCAGTTTTCCAATTCTTCATTTCCTTTTTTATGGCTTTTGGCTTTCAAGTCAGTTCCAATAACGGCATGTGATTTGTCTTGTATTCCAAAAACCAGATAGCCGAATGGTTGCCCATGAATACAGGCAGCATTTGACAAAGCCGATATTTTCTCCCCTATTTCTTCGCAGGAATGGAAATTATGCTTAAACTCTATCCATTCGTTTTCAGAAGGATTTATTTTCAATTCATTGATTAGCAAAATTAACTGTTCAATTTTCATGAGCGCTATTCATTCGGATTATTTTAAAATATTCTTGCTTTGTTTTGCATACATCAATTCTTTCAGGTCATCGTTATTTGATTCAATCCAATCAGTCAATACGCAATTAATTATATGATTAAGAGGTATTTTAAAAGATTTTTTCAAAAGTAAAAAAATATCAACAACATCCGGGTTTAAATAAACCAAAGTCTTTTCACTGTTTTTTGGCCTTATCCTGACTTCATTAAGCCATTCTTGAAAACCATCGGAAAGGACAGAAATGGCAGCATTAACTACCTTGTCTTTTTCCGGAACTGTTTCCGCATTGATAGTTTCACGCTGAACCGTCTCTGCAGTTTCTACTTCTCCTTTCATAAACTCATTGATTTGTTCATTATCAAGCGGACTTACGTTTGTTTCGCCGGACTGTACTTGATTAAGTACCAATAAATGCAAGGGCAAATTACCTCTTGCTTTCTTTTTTATTTTTCTATTTTCCATCATAATATAGTTAATTTTTTAATAATCAAATAAATATATAATTGTACATAAAATCGTAAATCGGTAAAACCAACTCACGCTGTCTTTTATTCATTTCAATAGTAGAAAAACGCTCGATATCAGCGTAATGATATAAGATAGGTGTAACTACTCCCTCTTTTCCGAAAATCACGTTGACCATATTAGCAGAATCTATTTTTATCCGCCTGTCAATATCATTTGGCATGAAAATTAGTTTTGCCTTAACTTTAAAGGCTTTCATCACTTGAATAAACACTGCCGTGCTGTCAAGTTTCAATTCCGTATAACTGAACGGAATAACGATATAATCGGATAGATACAACGTCTTTATCACATTTTCGTTTTCGATATTTCCCGGAGTATCAATGATAATGATTGAATCTTTTAGCGTTTCTGTATTTTTCAAAAACTCCAATATATCTTCTGGAGATATCGCCCGGATTGAATAATTTAAAGGATTATCGTACAGATTTTCTTCGTCACTCCTTTTTTCATACAGGCCTACATCGTTTTTTCGTTTATTTTTCAACGACATTTGATTATCCATATCAATAACGTGGACATCTTTCTCTTTTTCGCTCAAATATTGAGCGAACAGGGCACAATGTGTAGACTTTCCTACCCCACCCTTTTGATTTGCTAATGCAATAACCATAAAATACTTATTTATAAATTTATACTATATTATTTTTCGTTTTCTTCTGCGTTTTCTATGCAGGTAGTTTTGGTCGTGTTCCGGCGTGTATGGCACATCAAATAATTGAATGAACGATGAAATAATGGATATAGTTACATATAAATCCGTACTATCCTCAATATTCAGTCTGCTATGGCCGGATGAACGTTCAAGGTTCAAACTTTCTTCTTCAAGTCCTAAACCGCTAACATCTGCAATTACGTAGTTCTTAGTATCAACTAAAAGTGTTGTATCTACATACCTTATTACCTTTAGATTCTTTTCATTAAAATATTCTAACATGGCTTCTTTATCGTCGCTAAATGATTGTACCATTTCTCTAAATGAATTATCGTCTCTGACAATTTCGGGACGCAAAATAATATCGTTTGCACGTATATAGAGAAGTCTTGATATGGCTTTTGCCTCCTCTTGCGAGTGAATTATAAATTTATTTGCCTCTTGCAGCCTGTCATTGTAAAGCAACTTTTTATAAAGTTGTTGTTGTAATTGCAACAAATAAGCATCGTCGCCTTTCTGATAAATGCTTTTCTTTTTAAGATAATATCCATTTCTACTGAATACAGATTTTAGACTTGAATACGTTTTCTTTTCAGTAGCATAGTTTTGCAAAATATCCATTACTATGCCCAAATGCTCTTCTCTGCTCTTTGAATTAAGCAACATTTCTAAAGGTAATATTTCGCCGCCCTTCATAACACACTTTTTGTCATAGTCTATAACGCTATATCCGTATGGTTTTTCGTGTCCTCTGTTCTTATGAAAAATTACTT
>JAIRVZ010000055.1 GCA_031253625.1 Dysgonamonadaceae bacterium | reverse complement strand
ATTCCTGTTCGTTGTATTTCCCGCAAGAAGTAAGCATAATCTTCTTCCGGATCTATAATATGCGGTTCTATTCTTAAATCAATGTTCCTTCGTAAACGCCAAATGGGTACAATGGTGTCGAAATACCCGCCCTCCCAGTTGCTTACTATAAATGCAATGTCAATGTCGCTGTCTTTATGTGGTGTTCCTTTTGCAAAAGAACCGAATAGATATGCCTTGTCTATCTGAATTGGCAAATTGCTTGCCTTCACCAATTCAGAGTACTTCCTTGCTATAGAGATTATATCTTCTGTTTTGCCCATTTCAGAAACTCCTTTGTGTTGATTAAAATAATTTCTCGACTGCCTGATGGCACATATACCCCGTATAAAGATTATGTCCGCCCTTAATTAACCATCCGGCAGTATCAACATCTCTATCGGATAAATCAATCCAGTATTTTACTCTTTCTTCGTTTGTCATTTTTTATCACTCAAAATTAATAGAACTGCAAATGTACACATTTTTCATAGATTTCATTTATTATTAATTGTTTAAGAATTGTTATTTATCAATTATTATTTGTTTAATTCCACTTTTAACAACTCGTAAATTTCTTGCCATGGTTTTTTATAAAACTCTGTTGATGGGTCTGCAAGTTTCCCGAAAATATTTGAAGAATAGAACAAGTCGGTAGCTTGTTCTTCGCCAATGCGCTGTTCTATTACCAGTTCTTTGAGCAATTGTTCTCCGATTTCCGAAATTTCATAACTGATTTCCGAGTTTTTATCTTTCAATTCAAGCATTAATAAAGAATCGGCAGTGCAAAAACAGATTTGGTGCGTCTTTTCTTCTCTTCGCAACATGTTCAAAAATTTCTCCCGTGAGATTTTACCTGCAATATAATTATCAATTTCTCTAGAAATTCTATCGTCAGCAACAGGACCTTCTACAATATCATAATCATGTGCGGGAATTGGCGAGTCCAGTCTTCGATTTAAAGTAACAAAATCAAGCCATTTTTCGTCATATCGCTCAAAACGTAAAACCCTATGAACTCCATCTATAAAGGCATTTTCATAAAATATAAATTCCGTAACAATTCCTTTTTGAGCGTATTTTTTTCCAATACGTTCCGCCCAAATCTCTGCTTGTTTCAGAATATTTGTTACATAAAATCCTTTGCCAAAATCTTTTCTTGGTTCACATTTTGACAAATCAATCTTGATGATTTTTATATAACTGCCATGATATACGATCATTATAAATTTCCTCCATTATTACGACAAACCTGAGAGATATCTTTTATCGCCCAATACGGATTATCTGTGTGTAATGCCCACCAACATTCGTTCAGATAATCCATACCTCCATATTTTTTTAAATAGAAATAGGCTGTCTGAGTATCCATTTTATAGCCCGAAGCAAATTTTGGAATAATGAACGAAACAAAACTTATCTTATCGCTCGTTTCTTTGTCTAAAGTCTTTACTTCCATGATTTTTTCTTATTTATTGTTTAAGAATTATTATTTATCAATGTTTCTATTTCTGCAATAAATTTTTCTGCGGGTTCGATGAGGGGAAGTACATCTTGTTCGCTAATAGAAATCCTATCACTATAATCTCCAGTTTGTCGAAGACTAAACAATTTTCCGTACAATTTACCTTGTTCCGTACTTATTAATCCTTTTTTAACAAAATGTAATCCTAATTGACTGATAATACCGGAATGTGTATGGGCTGTAATTCCTTCTTTAATAAGCAAAGCGCTCGCAGCGTAGAAACAGGCATAATATAGGCGATTGGCAACTACTCTCCAAAACTTCAATTCCATATTTCCTTTCGCTTCGATCAGAGTTTCTTTGGCTCTTTGAAGTCGAAATGTTATAAGGGTGTCTTTGTCTTCTCGTCGTAGTGTCATATTACTTCTATTCCTTCTCGTTCAACATTATATCGTAAAAGTGATGGGTGAGTTTCCCATTCTTTTTTGGTGTCAATAATAACACTGATAAAAGTTCCGTATTTAAAACCAATATCGCAAAAAGGATTAGCATAATTGTCGTAATCCTCGTTGAAATCACTTTTTTCCTTATTCAACAGCACCAACAAATCCCAATCCGAATCTTCCCGTGCATCGCCACGCGCCTGCGAGCCGAAAAGAATCACTTTTTCATTCGGCAGAATCTGCCGTTTTAGTGACTGTATTTCCTTGAAAATCTGTTGATTCATATATTACATCTGATCGGTGATACTTAATGTGTATTTTTCTGCAAAAGTACACATTTATTAAGGATACGACTAATACCCCAAAATCCTCAGCATTGATTGCCAACTCTGTTCTTTTGCAAAGAGTTTGGTAACGAGTTCGCCGGTTTCGTCTTTGTCGATGATGACATGTTTTGGCGCCGGATTGAGGCAGTGTTGTACGCCTCCGTAGCCGCCTACGGCTTCTTGATAGGCTCCGGTGTGGAAAAATCCGATGTATAGCGGGTCGGTTTCGTTGAATTTCGGTAAAAAGATGGCGTTCTGATGCAGTTCGGCATTGTAGAAATCGTTGCTGTCGCAGGTAAGTCCGCCGAGGTTGACGCGCTCGTATTCTTTGTCCCAGTGATTGACAGCAAGTTGTAGAAACCGTTGATTGATGGAAATGGTGTCGGGCATGGT
>JAIRVZ010000087.1 GCA_031253625.1 Dysgonamonadaceae bacterium | reverse complement strand
TAGAACCTCGGTACCGAATGTTCCGGTAGCCTGATTAAAATAATAAGCCTCCTTAACCATATAGGCCATCACATCGCCACTTTGTATATCAATGTCATCGACAGCAAATGTAGCTGCTGCTCCTGTCCCTGTTTTTCTATAAACATAATGTTTCTCTCTCAGCCACCTTTCAACATCAACCTTATATCGATCAGAAAAAACTTCTCGTCCGTCTATATATTCATAAACCGTTAGCTTTCCTTCTATGAATAACTTGAACATCAAAGTATACAGATTCATTCTGTCGCCAATGGGTTCGGTCGGAAAATAAAGCGGAGCGTTGGCCGCTTGTTTCAGGTCGATATTACGATACAACATCCGCAACCAAATCACATTATTGATATCCGTCGACTGATCTCTATTTTTAGCTTGCGCCCGTACCGAAAGCTCGGGTAATCCTGTAGTACTATTGCTCTCTACAGGTCTTCTTGTTCTGGGAGATTGTGCTGCAATATCTTGAGCAAACAAGCAAGCCACAAACAAAACGATAATATAATAAAACGATTTCATAATCTTATGCGTTTTTAATTTACAATTACTTCAATTGGAGAAAGTGTTCTTTCGTCGCCACCGGGGCCACGAGCAACCACATTCCTGATGAAAAAAGTTTTTCCCTTCGCTAAACCGCGAATTTTCTCATTTTGAGCCGCAGAAAATCTTGCGCCATCGGAAGATACCGGCAATACGTTTCCGAATGAATCGAAAAACAAGGCTTCAAATCTTACGACCGTAAAGTTAACTCGCAGCAAATCATCGTCAATAGCAGCTTTCAATACTTCCGTATCAAGTAAAATAGATTTCGCCAATTTTCCTTGTGTGAATTTTTTCGGATTTCCGTTTTCGTCTGTGTATTCAATAAACGGTTTCGGATCGGGTAGCGGTCTAACCCGGTAAGGACGGTTAGCCATTACCTGACTTCTTCCTCCTATATTCGCAGAAACAGTGATTATCGCATCCGTACCGGCTTTTGAAGGATAAGCTACCCATAAGTTTCCTTTTCTTTCCAATCGACCATTAGTCATAGTAGCAGTTACGTTTTGGCTGGGAACTCCGGGAACCGCAATTTCAATCGGATTTTCGTAATTCGCATACAACACATTCATCAATGTCGGGAATATGGTTGCACTTGGATCTACCACAAAAAACTCCTCTGAAAAAGGCATTTTGTGCGAAACTCCGCCTCTAATCATATCAATGTATCCCTTTACCTGAAAAGTCCCTGTGGCTCCGGTAGCTTTCTGAAACACACCATCAGCATCTTTTGGCAATACGCCTATTCCTTCCACAAATATATCGGGACGTTGTGTGGTATCTACCGCTGCAAGTACCGCTCTTGCTGTAAAAGGAGTTCCTCTCACTACTGTTTTAGATTGAGGGATTACAAATGCTCTAATATCATTCACACGAAAATCGCTCACATCAATCTTTCTCAAAATAGTACTCAAAGCCTCTCCTTCGGCATTGCGAATATCATTTTGCAACTTTGTCAGAATAGTAATCGAAGCAGTCAAAGGCATTCTCCGAAACAATGATTCTTCCCATGATTGATTGTTTTTTATTGCATTGGACGAAGGAGTTGTACTTAAATTATCCGCAACAATTCCTTGTTGGCGTTCGTCGCCTTCTAAAATTCCGATAATAAAATCTCGATAATCTTCCAATTTTGATCTCAGTTGAGCACCAGCTGTTTCGCCTTTGCCGGATGCTAACATTATATCTTCAGTCGCGTTCAAATCATCAGGTTGTTTTAAGACTATCAAATTACCCGTTTTATCGGTTTTTTTGACAATTTCCAATTTCTTATCTTCGATGAAATTAAACAAAAAATCAGACTTATTTCTCACGTCTTCTGCCAAAGCAAACGCTTCTTTTGCTTTGTCGGGACTATCCTCACGATATTGAACTAATTGACCGAAAATGATCTTATTTCGCGTTGTTGCCGAATCGGTAGAACGTGTTAAGCTTTCTCTCACTAACTCAAACCCATCCAATACTTCTGCCGAAATATTGATGGCGAGCATGGCAATGAAAACCAGATACATCAGGTTTATCATTTTTTGCCGTGGAGAATTAGGACTGTTTACTGCCATTTTTTATAATTTACAATTGACAATTTACAAATTACAATTTAATTAAACATTTGGGTTGGGGTTATAGTTTCCTGCATTGGGGTTGTAATTTCCCGGATTGGGGTTATTATATCCACCCTGATTAAAATTTTGGGGCGGATTATACATGCCTTGTTGCATATTCATATTCATTGTCATTGCATTCAGCAAGCGAGTATAAACCGCATTCAGAGATGCAATTTGGTGCGTCATTTTTTCCGTTTCACTGCGGAATACCGTGCTATCCATCACAGAGCCTTCGTACATTTCTCTCATGCGAATGAAACCGGCATTGATCCGGCTAATAGCTTCCATTTGTGAATTAATGCTTTGAATTTGCATTTCATAAAAATGATTCAATTTGGCTACATTTTGATTCAATGCGTCCATTTGATGAACATAGCCTGTAGAATTTTCGGAAAGGCCATCTGAGTTATCCGTAATTGTTTTATACGAGCTTAACAACATATCAGAAACATTGGTCAAATCGTTGGTAACGCTACTGAAACGTTCCATATTTTCGGCCATACCGGATATCTTGTCTAAATATTGTTGTGTAGCATCGGTCATTTCGGCCATCTTAGAAAGTTGGTCGGCAGCCGCTGCCATTTTCTTGATACTTGCAGTCAGCGCGTTGGTATCTTCTTCTGAAATATCGACATGAGAAGGAATACCGAAAGATTGCTTAGCAGCCGCCGGGCTAACCTCTCCACTGAAAGAGCCTCCACCACCTCCGAAAGAACCACCTCCGAAAACGCCACCGCCAATGATTACAGGACCTCCGCTGCCACCGCCTCCGGAGAAACCTCCACCACCGGTGCCACTACCTTCAGCGCCTTCGCCACCGACAAAAACACCGCCGCCGTTTCCGCCGGATGCAAATTCAGGACGATCTTCCGGGTCTTTGGAACCCAATACAGGGAAAACTTCCTCCCAACTGTAATCTTTTGCAGGACGATCGAATGCAGAAAGGAGAAATACAAAAAACTCTGTTCCCAATCCTACCGTTAAAAGAATCGTTCCAAGACCATACGGCCAATGATTCAATTTTGCCAAAGCTCCAATAATTACAATTGATGCTCCAACACTGTAAAAAACATGAAAAAAGCGCTTGCCTTTATCTCCCGACAAGAATTTTTCAACTATATTTTTATATCTTCTCCTAAAACCCATTTCCTTAATTATTAATTATCAATTATTAATTATTTTTTTCCAACTCCTACTTGTGTTCTTACACAACGAAAACCGATGAAAGAACGTTGTTCATTTTGAAATTCAAATGATCTTATATCAGAACGAATTAAATGCGCCACATCTTTCCAAGAACCTCCTCTTACTACTTTTCTCTTCAATGCGTAAGGGTCTTCTTTTGCTGCAATATACCTGTATTCAGGATTCATATCGCTCATGATTTCCGGACCTGATTCCAAGAATGCAGTGGAAGTCCATTCTGCCACGTTTCCTGCCATATCGTATAATCCGAATTCATTGGGAGAAAAAGATGCCACTTTAGCCGGAATCAAATAACCATCCTTCACAAAATCTCCTCTATCCGGTTTGAAGTTGGCGAGGAAACAACCTTTATTTCCGGTTACGCCATCCTGACTCCAAGGATATTTATTTTCATTTTTACCGCTACGGGCAGCATATTCCCATTCTGCCTCTGTCGGCAACCGGTAAGGCTCGATGACACGACCTCGCAAATTGGCCGACATCATTAAATAATTGGTTCGCCATGCGCAGAATGCAGTCGCCTGTTCCCAAGATACACCGACTACAGGATAATCATTATATCCGGGATGATTGAAGTATAAACGAACATACGGCTCATTGTAAGCATTATTGAAATCATTTACCCAAGTTGTTTCATCCGGATAAACGTTTACAATATATGTATTCAGAAAATCAAAATACGAACTCAACGGACGAGTAATCGTTTCTCTGATGATAACACCTTCTTCATTGATATAAGCAGTATCTTTTGAAATCATAACGATTTCGTTCGGATTCACTTGAATATCCGTATTTCTAACTCTTTCTGCCGGATCTAAACGGTATCTGCGAAGAGATGCCGATGTGTGGTCATACCAATGATAGCGATAAACCATTTGTTTAGCATCCAACCTTTTCTCTCTAGTGACAGGATGTATAGCATACACGCTGTTAATAGCAGCCAATTCGTCTTCATTAGCGCGTCTTTCTGTCGGAATCGGGCGATTCCAATTTAAAATAGGAGGATCGATAGGCTCGCCATACCTGTCTTCTTCAATTTTATAACGGTCATCGATTTCATACAGGCGTTCACGGACGATAGAATCCCTCACAAAGTAGAGAAACTGCCTGTATTGCGCATTGGTAATTTCGGTGGCATCCATCCAAAACGCATCGATTGAAACACCTTTAACATTCTGATGTATGCCCCATAAAGAATCGGTTTCTGCCGGCCCCATATTAAAAGCCCCTCGTTTTATCAAAACCATTCCATGAGGAGAAGGCTCATTCCAAGCCGCAGCACTCGCTCCCGTAAGTTCACCACCTACTCCTTGAAACGAATTGCCGCAGGCTGTAAGTATTGCTGCAATTGCAATGATGAATATCGCTTTTTTCATCATAATATTCTAACGCTTTTATATTTATTCTTTGTTCCTTTATTCAGGTTTATGTCAATTGAATACTTCAAAAATATCTCATGACTGCCTGTTGTTCCTTTTCTAATTGCTGATATCGGAAAATCGTAAGCATAACCGGCTTGAATGTTTTTTATTTTTGCCCCAAGCATCGCGATTCCCGCATCCCCATATCGCCAGCCAAGACCTGCATAAAACATTTTGTTATAAAAAAGCCGGGCCGAAAGATCCAATTGCGTCATCTGTATGGTTGATTTAACAAATACAGATGGGCGTAATTCTAATAACGGATTACTTAATTGAATATTGCATCCACTCATTAAATAATACCCTCTTGGAAGATACATTATATTTGTTGTGCCCTCTTTTTCTCTCATTTCGGGCTCTAAGAGGTGTGTAACAGAAAGTCCCACATGCCACCATTTATACGAATAAAAAAAACCAAGCGAAAAATCAATTGCCGATACTTGTATATCTGACATTGGGATTCCATCATCGTTTCCTTCGTGTACTTCGGTTTCTTCCGGAGGAGTTATCTCGACTTTACTGCCCAACCAAGATTCATCTATCTTTGAAACCTGAAAACCCACACTGAAATCTCCTTTAAACAACTTTTTTTTGTATGCGTATTGCCCCGCCATGATAGAATGTTTGAATAATCCCAAACTTTCGGTAAATACGATGGCTCCAACTCCATGTGTTCTTCCCAAAAAGGCAAACGGCATATCGGCCGAAATCAGCATCGTGCGAGGTGCATTGCTAAATCCTAACCATTGCTGACGGTTCAAAGCGGTCATTTCCAACTTCCCTGTTTCTCCCGCATATCCCGGATTATAATAGCTGATTGCCGCCCAGTAGTTACTGATTTGAGCATCGTATTGAGCTGCTGTTTGAAAACAATTAACAAAAAGCAATACGTTAATTATGTATAAAAGCCTTTTCACCGTATAATTAACGCAATCTATTAAAAATAATTGTATTACTTACACAAAACATCAGCATATTAACCGGAATATATATAACAATTTGCAAAGTATTTTTTCGCTATTCTTGTATTTTTAAAATACTTACTATACATTTGCTGCTAAATAATTAAAAATATTCGCCTATGGAAAAGGAATAATGTGTTAATACGCACATTTTAAAACATATTAGAAAAAGCGTTTAGCTATATTTTAGTTCTTGAAACATTCGACAATTTTAAAGGACGACTAAAAAGTAAAGTGAGAACGCTCGTACCGTTTCGGTGCGGGCTTTACTCATTAATTTTAGTCGTCAGGTAGTCGAAGACCTCAAGAACTGATAAAAAGAGTTTTGTCCGCGTTTTTTATGTGCGTATGTAAGCTATCAGCTTAAGAGGACAAAAAACATTCGATTTACGATTTAAGAGGATTTAACTAACCAGATTATCTCATATCGAAATTATTTGAGAAACATTGCTTTTTTATTACAATATATAACGATTATCATTGTCCTTTTCAACTCAAAAGGTCTTTTAAGAGATTGGTTATACATGTAATTTTGCCGAGATAAATGTTTATAAGATATAATTAACATTACTAACAATTATAATTTTTTCATGAAAAACACATTAAAATTAGTATTTCTGTTTAGCATCTTATATGTTGCTAACAGCAGTGTGCAAGCACAAACAGAGAATACCATGTCAATCATTCCGTCGATACCTACTTCTCCGCAAGCAGAAGCATTCAGCCGGTATGGAGAATATTCGATAAACTATCAGACCGGCGTTCCGGATATTTCTATTCCCTTGTATGAGATAGATCATTTTGGATATAAACTGCCTGTTGTCTTGAAATATTATCCGCAGCCGCTCAAGCCGGGCTATAATTACGATGTATTCGGACATGGGTGGAGTCTTTCCGTTAACAGCTGCATTTCAAGAACGATTGAAGGTATTCCGGATGAATGGAAGGATTTTAAATTAGACACCGAATGGATTTATAATAATCCATTTTCTTTCATGCAAAATGGAGGAGCTTCTACTTTTACAACCAAAAATTTTGTCCATGACAAATTTCATGCGGTACTGCCCAATGGTTATGGATTTGATTTTATTATTGACGGATTAGACAATAAGAATCGGCCTGTTTTTAAAATTGGAGGGTCTCGTTCAGTGAAAATGTCTTGCGTTTGGAACTCTTACGATATTCAATCATTTACCGTTACAGACGAAGACGGAGTAATTTATACTTTTGAAGAGGGCGATACTCCTGTTTGGTTTGGAGAGGCGCATTGGTCTTCTTCTAGTTATGTTTCCTGGCAACTTGTCCGCATTGATTTGCCCAACTCTCCCTATCCGATTGAATTCAACTATGGTGTTTCCATTGAAAGTTCTTACAACTATGGAATTAGAGATGCATCGGTTAAAATGTCGCATTGGCAGATTAATAGTAATACTACGGATCCTACTGCAGCAGTAGGTTGGGTGGTTGAATGTAATTTAACGCCTGCATGGCAACTCTATAACTATAAAATGAAACTCCTCACTTCAATTTCCGGTGGTGGTGCCCGTATTGATTTTGTCTATAAATATCCAAACATGAATACAACACATAATTATGTGGAAAAAATCCGGATTTCCGAAGGAACTGATTTAATAGAAGTTGATTTGGCAATGACAGAAGCAGACTTATACATCGAAGGACGTATACCATTGGCTAAGTTAAACAGTATAACAATCAAAAGTCCCCAGTCTTCCGATGCCCCTCAGATTTACAGCTGTACTTATTCCGGTTTAGCACCGTTTGAGGGGATTGATCACTGGGGATTTTTAAATCGTTGTGATACCAAATATCGAGTGTCAAATTTTAATTTGTATGTAGTATTTGATCCCAACCAACATGCTAACGGAAGAGGAATAACGCTTATAAATAAATCTCCGCAGGATATATGTCCTTACTATAAAATCAAATTATCGAACTCTGATATGAATTGGGATAATCGTCATCCTGCTCTTCCGGATGAGCATGATGTACTTTCGCGGTTGCAATTTCCAACCGGTGGTTATACCGATTTTGAATTTGAAAATCACAAGTTTTTAACTTCAACCGATTCGGAAGGGAATTATATTCATGATGCCCAAAAGAAACGGATAACAGAAGCCGGTGGTTTTCGTATAAAAAAAATAGCCAATTACGATTCCGACGGCAAGGTAACTGATGTGAAAAATTTCAGGTATGGAAAAACTTATTCGGAAGTTACTTATGAAGACAATGTTAATTTTGGGTATTCTAACAATCCATATCTCCATACGGGAGTCGGGGAAGCTGTAGTTGACCCCAATATATTAACTTACATGAATTACTCTGCATATCTTCCATTTGGTATGAGTTCAAAGATGATCAGAGAAATGGTATTAGGATTGCACAAATACAATCAGTTCAAGACATCTAGTATGCTTCCAGCTGTTTTCGGATGGGGTTGGGAATGTGAATTCAGTTCGGCTAATTTCAGAAAGTTACTCAACGGACGACCCTCGGTCATTTATCCGGAAGTAACGGTATATTATGGGGAAATCGGAGAGGACGGTATTTATACTCCGGAAAAGACAACAGGTAAAACAGTATATAAATACGACATTTATGATTATTTATACGACGGTGCTTATAACATGGATAATCCGGGCTACGGATTCTTTGAAAGTCCTAAATATTGCGGAAACACTTTAGTATATGATCCTAAAAGTTATCGCTACAATAATTTAAACGAGAAAATTGATTATAAATTCGATGGTCAAAGCTATAAACCTGTAAATAAAGAAATAAATGACTGGTGGTATTATGATTATAATAATTTGCAGTACTACGATTGTCAATATACAAATCCTTACCCCTCTGATTATCCTTCTGAAGGCGATCAAAGTGTTAAAATTCGTGATTTTTTCCAAGATAGAGGGATAAGTGATAAAACTGCTTTATTGGAATTACGAACTATTACAAACTACACCGCAGCCGGAGACAGCTTAATTACCAAGGAAGAGTATTTTTACAACGAAAGGAATCAATTGATTGGAAAGGATATAAAGCACGTCAACAGCGAGGGTATTGGAACCGATTATTATTATCCTGAAATCAAACCAAATGTGCAAACACCTGCTGCTATTCAAAAACTGATAGACAAGAATATGCTTTCTTCAATAATCAAGCAGGAAACAAAAACTTGGTCAGGATCAGGATTCAACAGAAAGACAATCTCAGGATATGAAATTGACTACAAAGAGTTTGATACGGGAAATAATACAAGCGTAATCATGCCGGAAAAACTGTCTGAATGGGAAAATTCAACGTATGTACTGAGTACGCAAGTATTTAGTTATACAAAAAATGGGAAACCTCAAGAGGTCGTAACACGAGATGGCGTACATACCGTTTACCTTTGGGGTTATAGCAACCTCTACTTGATTGCTGAAATAAAAAACGCAACACTTGCTCAAGTAAGCAATGCTGTTCAAAGCGTATTTAATATGAGTATTGAGGAATTGGCTGCCAAAAATGTGTATCAACTTGATGTAGCTAAACTAAAGAATCTGAGAAACAATGTCAATCTCAGCAATGCTTTTGTTACTGCCTATACCTACGGACCATGGGGAAAGGTTACCTCTATAACCGATCCGCGCGGCGTAACAATCACATACGAGCGTGATTCTTTCGGACGTTTGCAGACCATCAAGGATGATAACAACAAGATTATTGAAAGCTACGAATACCATTATAAAGATTAAAAATCTATTAAAAAAACAACAAACAATTAATTATTCATATAAATTCAATGTAATCATGAAAAAACTTTTTTTAGCAACAGTTATTTTATTAAGTTTCCTTTTTCAAGTAAACGCGCAAACAGCCTCAGAGGTTACTGTATTAGACACAAGGAGTGTAAACAGTCTTCCAAGTGCTTATGGTCACGTAGCAAAATTTGAGCTTAAGCAAAGAAATATTATTGGGGTTCCGGGTGCAGGTACCTATTCGGGAATGTTAACAATTGCTCCATGGGTTGATAACTCCGGAGGTAAGCATCATCAAATCAATTTTAATGAAGGTGGTATATACTATCGTTCTGCCTTTTTTCAAGATAATGCCTGGGGAGCATGGCAGCAATTTATTCTTGCCAATGCTGATGGAAGTGTTTGTCTTCCTGCCGGAAAATCTTATCGGATAGGAAGTTCTGATGATACGGGAAACAGATTGAGGTTGCATCACAATGGATCTGGTGCGTATGTCGATTATGAACCAATTCTGTATGTTAGGTCAGGGGCAAATACCATTGCGACTTTTCTTCAAAACGGCAATGTAGGCATTGGTGTTATCACTCCAATCTACAAACTTGAAGTAGCCGGAACCATTCGGGCCAGAGAAGTAAAAATAGATGTTAACACCGGAGCCGATTTTGTGTTTGCTCCCGATTATAACTTGAAACCATTGTCGGATGTAGAGTCTTTTATTCACGTTAATAAGCATTTACCCGAAATACCTTCGGAAAAAGCGATGCAGGAAGATGGACTAAGTATCAATGAATTTCAGATAAAGCTTCTTCAAAAAATCGAAGAACTGACCCTCTATGCTATCGAGCAAAACAAGAAAATCGAGAAAATGGAAAAAGAAATTGAAACGTTACAAAACAAATAATCCATAAAACACGATGAAAACAACCTTTGTCTTTTTATTTGGGGTGTTTGCAGTCATGTCGTTAAACGCCCAAAACAGCCTGCAAAGCAAATATAATATGCTTCGTGCAGGCGACGAAATCATCAAACAGCAGGTGGAATATAAAGACCCCGGCCGTTCGGGAGAAAATGTGCTTTGGGATTTCAGCAAGTTGACTTCCATCAATGACGAATACGCCTTGTTTTACAGTACCGACAATGATACCGTAATTACAGGGATGGAACACCTGACCCGGTATAATTATACCTTGCAAAACGATTCGCTTTTGCTGTGGGGATTTGAAAATCAATCCACCCGGCTTATCAACCGACGGCCCGAATTGCTGCTGAAATTCCCTGTAAGTTATGCCGGCCAATGCGAAAGCTATTTTTCCGCACACGGAAAACACGGCAATCGTCTGGAACTGGAAGCAATGGGGTTTACCGGAACAAAAGCCGATGCCTACGGTATGATGGTACTTCCCAACAAGGACACATTAAAAAATGTATTGCGAACCCGCACCATCAAATACATAGCGGAAAATTCACAACCCATTTCCCAATCGTATTTTCAAAAGCTTATCAATCCGGAGTTTGTGCCGGATGATACGATTATTTCACGCTTGCAGTCCGATTCGGTTATTTTCGTGGTTGAAACTTTCCGCTGGTATGAAAAAGGTTACCGTTATCCTGTTTTTGAAACCGTGCGCAGTTGGCAACAACGTCTTAACAGCGAAAATGATTATGAATTCCTGCACACAGCCTTTTTTTATCCGCCGCAGGAGCATTTTTATCTATACGATGACGACGACAATCTGGCATTATTGGATTCCATGAAGATTGATGACCTCAAGCCCAAAAATCCCGATTACTGGGAAGGCTTAACTTACAATTTTTATCCGAATCCGGTAGAAACAAATTTGGAGGTGGAAATTTATCTGCCCAGATATGCCAAGCAAATAAAAATGCAATTGACCGACAAGATAGGACGTCCGGTTTGGAAAGAACATTACAAATATTGGGAACAGGGAGTCAACACCGTGCAAATTTACATGGCGCCTTTCGCAAAAGGAGAATATGTGTTGACTATGTGGTTCGATGGGTGTCCGTTTGGAGAAAAGATTTTAAAGAAGTAAATAATACATGATATGAAATATATATATATTCTAACACTGTTGTTATTAACTCCCCTGTGGCTTTTTGCCCAGAATGATGTAATAACATTCAACACCGCCAACACCACAGGCGGGAATATCGAGGCTTGCGAAGGCATTGTTCTTGCTCACGGCTTTTCTTTCACGGCTACAGCCGGAAAGTCCATGACGTTTTCCATTAACAGGGAGGTTTGCAGTCCCCGGCAGGAAACTATTTCAGGGCATAGCAGCAAAAATTATATTGCTACGGTTACACCTTTGGATGAAAGTACCAAGGTGCAAATTACCAACGGAATAGTTTCGGTCGACCGGGATTCACGCGCTTTAATCAATATTCAATATGTTGATGGCCTTGGCAGACCCATTCAAACGGTTCAAAAAGGAGCGGGTCCGCAAAATCAGGATTTAGTAACCGCTTTGGAGTATGACGATTTCGGTCGCGAATGGAAAAGTTACCTGCCTACTCCTGTTGCGGGAAATAACGGCGCTTTGGTTTCCGATATTTTGACAAAAGCAAAAACTGCCTATTCCAATGATCAAAAACCCTTTTCCGAGATGGTTTACGAACCTTCTCCCTTGAACAGGGTAGAAAGGCAATATGGACCGGGGCAAGCGTGGAATCCAAACAGCAACGGAACCGGCGGGTATTCGGTAAAAACCGAATATTTGACAAATAATGCGACCTATCCTTGCCGGAATTATACTGTTTCGGGAGATAACTTGGTGAAAAATGCTACAGACTATGCCGCAGGGAATCTCTATGTTGTCAAAACAACAGACGAAGACAATAAAGTTTCTTATGAATTTAAAGATATATCAGGCAAGGTATTGTTGCACCGGCAAATGGATGTAAATACTTCGCACGATACTTATTATGTATACGATGATCTAAAAAACTTGCGTTTTGTGTTGTCTCCGATGGCTTCGGATGCCTTAAAGCCCACGACTACAACTACCTACAATCCGGCATCTAATGTAACATTAAAAGATTACGCGTATATTTACAAATATGATAACCGCAACCGTTGTATCGAAAAGAAACTACCCGGAGTCGACCCTGTTTACATGGTTTATGATAAAGCCGACCGAGTGATTTTCTCTAAAGACGGAGAACAATCTGATAAGAATAAATGGACATTCAGTATCCCTGATGATTTTGGAAGAATAGTGTTAACTGGCATTTGTAATAATACTTTTGGTTCTTATACAATTGGCAATATTGCTTTTGAAAGCAAAATCGTGAAAGCTGTCTATAACGGGGATGCGAAATATAATCCATATTATGGCTACAAGATAACCGTCGACGATGTGGAAGTCCTTCCAACTGCTGTGCAGGTGTTGAACGTTAATTATTACGATAATTACGAATTCAAATTCATGAGCGATCCCAATTATACATACACAACTCCTTCCGGCTTTGACAATAAAAGATACGGTACGAATAGCGACAAAGTTAAAAGTAAAGGATTACTGACAGGCACCATAACCACTATACTGGATGCCGGAATATCGATAGGCACTATTTTCTATTATGATGATAAAGGCCGGATGATTCAATCCATTGCAGCCAACCATTTAGGCGGTTATGAAAAAGAATACATCAATTATTCGTTTACCGGAAAACCGGTTTGGAAACAATCTATTCACTCGGCACCGGGAAAGAGTAATATTACTGAAATTTACAAATTTGCTTACGACCATGCCGACCGGCCAACCGTTACCAAGTATCAACTGAACAATGAGCCTGAATTTGCCTTGTCGGCTCTCGCTTATGATGACAAAGGCCGATTGGCAAGTAAAATACAGAACGGAAATGCCATGACAACTACTTATGAATACAATATTCGTAATTGGCTGAAAAGTATCAACAGTATGGCTTTTACCGAAAATATTTATTACAATGAATCATACGCCGGAAACGTACCGCAATACAATGGAAATATTTCGGCCGTGTCATGGAAGCATTTGATAAGTAGCAGTACTAAAGGTTATCTTTATACTTACGACGGATTAAACCGGTTGAAAAAAGGACAATTCCTGTCGGGAACAACCCCCAACGATGCCTTTACCGAAGAAATAACCCAGTATGATAAAAACGGTAATATCATTGAAATGAAACGGTATGCAAGAATTTCAGCTAATGGAAACATCGGCATGGTGGATTGGTTGGGATTTTCACGTAAAGGCAATCAAATAATCAATATGGAAGATACCGCTCCGTTTGCCGGGAGTGGTGGTCTTATTCTGCCGAACGCAAATTCTAATATTAAATACAACAATAACGGCGCTATGACACAAAATTGTTACAACGGGATAGCGACAATTACATATAATGTATTAAATTTGCCTGAAAAAATACAGTTCGTGTACGGTCATAATACCAGATACAGCTACGATGCCGCGGGTGTGAAACGCCAGGTGGTTCATCAGTCGGTAAAAAGCAATATGAATATTCAGTTGGGAAATACGACTTACACGCCCAACCCGAATGACATTCTCAATACTTTAACGACCGATTATTGTGCAGGCGGACATATTGTTTACGAAAACGGCCAATTGAAAATGATTCTGAACCCGGAAGGCTATGTTACCAAATTATCCAACGGGATGAGCAGCTATAACTGCTATGCAAAAGACCATTTGGGCAATAACAGGGCGGTATTCGGCACGACTCCCCCATATTTCGGGGGACCGCAGCAGGAAATCAGTTACTATCCGTTTGGCATGCCGCATAATCCTGTACAGCAACCGGGCGATGGAGTTAGTCCGGAATATCAACCGTATAAGTTCGGGGGAAAAGAGCTTGATAATATGCACGGACTCAATTTATATGATAATATTTTGAGAAATTATGACCCTGCAATTTGCCGATTTTTGAG
>JAIRVZ010000082.1 GCA_031253625.1 Dysgonamonadaceae bacterium | reverse complement strand
AAATTCAACCCGTCAAGAAAGGTTTCCCGCTCGCCGACAGGGATATTCCTGCAAATCGGGCATAAAGATAAATCGTCGCTATTCATTTTATCTACAAATAATTATTCATTTTCTATGGAAAATTCTGTAATCAATCCGTTTTTTTGAACATATTGAAACAATGCTTCAAAAAATGGGTCTTCTCGCAGCGTGGAAGAATTTCCAATGAGCAATAATTTTTTCCTGGCGCGTGTCATGGCTACATTAATTCTCCGATAATCAGAAAGAAAACCTATCCTTGCTTCGCGATTAGACCTGACGAGGCTTATCGCTATAATGTCCCGTTCTTGCCCCTGAAATCCGTCAATCGTTTTCATGGAAATCAATTTATGAGATAAAAAATCATCAAAATAACGATACTCTTTTATCCTGTTTCGAAACAAGTTAACTTGTGCGGAATAGGGGGAAATAATACCGATAGTAACTCTTTCCTCCAATATTCGGCGCTCTCCCAACTTTTCCATATAATTAAAAAGCGTTAGAAACATCAACTCTGCTTCTTCATCATTATAAATACTTGTTCCATGAGTTTGTCTGTTTTCACGGAATTTACATTTGGAGGTGTCCACCCATTCAACAGGTATATCGTTATCTACAAGCGTTTTATATCTAACTCCGGGAAATGCAACCAAACGTCCGGCGTAAAACCATCGGGATGAAAAATTCATAATTGTTTCATGCATTCTGTACTGTGTTGTCAACAATGTAGCACATTCCGGGTTTCTTTCAATAATTTTCTCAAATAAGGTATGCATCAGTCCGGATTGGGCGGCTTCATACGATTTAATCGTTGGAGGTAATTGATGATGGTCTCCGGCGAAGATAACACGGTTGGCTTTCGTGATGGGCGCCCAACATGCAGGCTCTAATGCTTGCGCTGCCTCGTCGATGAAAATGGTTGAAAATGTGACGCCTTTAAGTATTTGGAATGATGAACCTATCATGGTGGCGGCTACAACTTGGCTGTTTTTGAAAATAAAAGATTTAATACTAAATTCCAAAAAAGATGCATAATGTTGATATTCAAGAATTTGATTTTTGATTTCGATTTTTTTTCTTTTGCTTCGGGAAGGAATTTTCGAATATCCTGATTTTAGTTCTTTTATTTTTGCTTTACAGGACAGAATATCAGTATAATAAGGATGTTCGCAAAACATGGCTTCGTAAGTAACGTTTAACAATTCATCCGTAACTTTTGCCGGATTGCCTATCCTTACTACGCTTATTCCCCGTTCCATCAATTTTTCAGCAATCACATCAACCGCAATATTATTGAACGCACAAACCATAATTTGATGTTCTGTTTTCAATGTTTCAATAATGGCTTCAACGAGCGTAGTTGTTTTTCCGGTTCCCGGCGGACCATGTACCAACGCCACATCCTGCGAAGATAATATATGATTGACCGCTTTTTGTTGCGATGGATTGAGCCATTCGTTATGATAAGGATTACAGGGCATGAAGTTTGCCTGTTGTGTTCCGAACATAATATCTCTTAACTGTGCCAATCGGTTTCCGTCAGCCCGCGAAATATCATCCAGGGCTTTTTCCATGACAGTATACGTATATTTGCTGAAAAAGAGGTGTATACCTATACCTTCTTCTTCCATCCAATTCAAATGTTTTTTAGCGAAATAAGATACAACAACTGTATTTATGTGTATTAAATCAATAATTCCTTCTGTAAAATCAATGATTGAACCGTTCAGGACGTTAGCATGAAAAATTTTGACGGAACTGCCCGGTTGAAAAGAATGTTCTTCTTCCATATTATGAGGCAAACGAAACGTAACCTTAAATGTATCTTCGTCAACTTTGATTGTTTTTTCGAACGCCAGGGGATACCAACAAATACCTTCTTTTGCTGCTTTTCCAATTTTTGATAAGGAAAAGTCGCGAAATTGTTTTGCAAAAAACGTATCGTCTTCAACTTTTTCAAGGGATAAAAGCCGTTTCAGCTTTTCTATTTTTCTCTTTATTCCGCTATTCACAACAATATAAGGATTTTATCGTCATAAAAAACTTTACTTATTTACATTTTTTCGAATGCAAAGGTATATTTTTTTCATCGTTGTAACAAATGTTACATTTTTTTCGAATAGATAGTTGTACTTTTGCAGAAATTTTCATAGCGAAGATTGGATAAAATTACTCTTAATTTTTAATTCATAATTGTTTATTATTTATGTATTGTTTTCAATGTCAAGAAACAGCCGCAGGAAAAGGCTGTACGGTAAAAGGGGTTTGCGGGAAAACCGAAGATGTGGCGAATTTACAGGATTTGCTGATGTACCTGATGAAGGGAGTATCCGAATTGTCTGTTCGCTTGCGCGAAAGCGGCGAGGAAATGCCCGAAGTCGACAAATTCGTTACGGATGGTCTGTTTATGACCATAACCAATGTCAATTTCGACAAGCAACGCTTTGTAAATAAGATAGAAGAAGCGTTTCGTGTCTGCGAGAAAGTGAGAAACAGACTTGTCGGG
>JAIRVZ010000076.1 GCA_031253625.1 Dysgonamonadaceae bacterium | reverse complement strand
CGATATTAAACACAATAATAAAATGGGCTTCATCAATGTTATCCACAATTGTCCAATACCCCCATTCCTTCATTGCTGGAATGAAAAACTTTTCACTGTATCCTTTAGTTGCCTCGTTTGCTTCAATAAATACCTTATTGCCTTTTTTTAACAACTCCGCTTGATTGATAATATCTTGAGAATTGGCACTATAACTTGTCGTTAAAAAGACAGCCAACAATCCTAAATATGCCTTTCTTAAAAGATTTCTTCTATTCTTCCGGCCTTTCATACTCACTCCGTTTTTGAAATGGTCTCTGGCCTCCATTAATCTGTTTGAATTAGTGTTTTGTTGCATAGTTTTTAGTTTTAAATGGTTAGTATTAAATGATTTATTAAATCCTTATTTATAAAACGCAACTACACGAAAAAAGCGTGAAACAATTCGTGTCAAATTGCTTATTCTACATATCGAGGCTCTGGTAAACCCTGTCAGTGAAAAAGCACGAACGTCTCACGCCCTGAGGCGTGAACTTTCACGCTTCATTCTCACCGACAATTGAAAAAACCAGATTTTCGATATGAGAGAATAATAGCTAAAAGTTCTATTATTTTAAAATTATTTTTTTATTTTTTTATAAATGCACAATTATTAGGGGGGTGTAAAACTTCGGTTGATTATAAATTTGCACAAAATTAGGAAATATTTTGAATTTCCAAATTTATTGAATAAACGTCAAAACCACATGTCTGGCTTAATGAGCAATCCAGAGCATAATAGTTGAGACAGCCAAAGATTTGCTTGATGCCGTAGTGGTACTTCATGCAAAAGTTCTATCTTTGCAGCGGAAAAGTAAAGACGACTAAAAATTATGGCAAGCATTCTGTTGAAATATGACGCACGTAATTCAATTGCTAATAAGACGATAGAATACATTTTATCGTTAGGCGTATTTGAAAAAGAGGAACTGGCATCTCCTTTTACCGAATCGGATAACGATATTAAAAAGGGGCGCATATATACAGCAAAAGACGCTGATGACCTTATTAGGCAATGTCTTAAATAACCGGAATGTATAACATTCGTTACACAAACAAATTTAAAAAAGATGTCAGGCGATGCCAAAGGAGAGGGCGAGACCTAAACTTATTACGCAATACTGTTGATTTGTTGGCTCGCACAGGAACGCTGCCGCTGCAATACAGGTCCCATTCATTATCCGGAAAATATAAAAACAGGATGGAATGCCATATTCAGTCCGACTGGCTGTTGGTGTGGATGCAAAACGATAATGAATTGGTGATGCTTTTCACCGACACAGGTACACATTCCGATCTGTTTTAAAGAGAACCCTGTATGTTACTTGGCCTTAATAGCTTTTCGACCTTGATTTTTCACGCAAAAGTTCTATCTTTGCAGCGGAAAAGTATAAATGCCGTTGACAAAAAACAATGGGAAAGAGCCCTTGCTATCAGTAAAATTTGTAATTTCGTACCGGAATAAAATAGCTGTCATGAATTATACCATCAATAAAATGATATATATTTCCTCTATAAATCCTTCTATCCATAACAAAAATTCCTCTTAACGCATTGGGTTGCGATTTTCCTCTGCGAGTTTGGCTTCTTTGAGAAGCATTAACTCATGTCTGTGTTCTTATAGTCCTTCCGGACAAATGCATTGATCTATTTGCTAGCGGGGTCTTTACAGCCACCACAAATATACCCGACCTTTACGCTGTTTCTATCTTCCTAATATTTTTTCGATTCTTTCTGCTTCCTTTTGATGATACCGTATCTTTTTTGACAGTTTTGCCGGATCGTAAACCGGTACCAATGCCGGATTGTATACGCTTTTCTCCCTGATCAAATGCCAGGTTACTACCAATATCTTTCGGGCTACAGCAATTAAAGCTTTCTTTCTTGATTTTCTGATTGACAGGCGGGAGAATGTCTCCATAAAGAATGACCCCTTCGTTCTACTTGCTGCCCAGGCCACTTGTACAAGAACGGATTTAAGATATTTATTCCCTTTGGTTATGGCGGTGCTCTTGTATTTGCCGGCGCTTTCATCGTTTCTTGGGCGCATTCCCGCCCAGCCGGTCAACTTTCCGCTCGTTTCAAAAAGATTCATATCTGCTCCCGTTTCGGCAATAATGATCATGGCAGAAGTCAAACTAACTCCCGGAATGGTACATAGAACGTCCATTTCCTCACTGTAATGCGTCTCACATATCGTGTTCATGTGTGCCAAACAGTCATGCGTCTGCCTCTCAAATAAATCATACTCTTCCTTCTCCCATTTCAACTGATTGCGAATATGCTCCTTGATATTACCGGTGAGTGCTTCACGCAATTTGCCTGAACGCTTGTTCGCGGTATTCCCATAAACTAACTTCGCAAGTTTTGTTGGATCTGTCTCGCCCGCTATCAGGGCAGTAATAATGTTCATCACACTCTTTGAATTCAGATTACTCATGCAACTTCCTATGCGTATCCCACTCATCACCATCAGCCTGTCCATCTTCTGCAGTGCACGGGTCTTCTGTTGCTGTAATTTCGAATATTTTCGGCTATATGTCCGTAACTCCTGTATCGTCGGTGACGGTACCATGCTACCCCTAAGCATCCCTTTGTGCAACAGGCACGCTATCCATTGTGCATCTTTCACATCGCTTTTCCTTCCGGGCATCTGCTTTATAAGAAATGGATTAACTAATGTCAATTCAAAACCCATCTCTCGAAGAATATTCCAAACGTGAACCCAATAGCTGGCTGTACTTTCCATGGCAACCCGCTGTACTCCCTCCGAAAGAAGATAATGACCCATATAACGAATACTGTTCGTCATCGTTTCGTACTCTTTTACTTCAGAGTAACTTTTACCATCGTAAATCGCACAAAAGATTGTATCTTTGTGCACATCTAAACCGCAAGTTTTCATAATCCTTTGCTTTTTAAAAATTTATAAAGAATTTAATATTGAGACAGGCTTATAGCCAAGCTCGTTTTGCAAAGTAAAGAAAACTTGCGGTTTCTTTTTGTTCTTAATTGGTTATCAGGTGCGGTTGGCTCTTAATTTTTATCCGTCTGTG
>JAIRVZ010000040.1 GCA_031253625.1 Dysgonamonadaceae bacterium | reverse complement strand
TGTACTGCGCGTTCCTTAAAACTTCTGTCATAACGACGCTTAATCTTTTTTTCCATATTGCAAAAGTAAAACTTTTTAAGGTCTTAACTTTTTATGCGGGTAAAGTTAGGAATTCCAATGCTTAAATTAGAAGGTTTAAGCTTTCCTTCCCAAATTATTCCCTTATCATACCCAATGGTTTTCAAAGTAGAATCTGGAAAGAAATGTCGAAGCATTCCTCCTTGCGCATGTACTGAAATACGTTTCATTTTAGTCATTACCATGAAAATTGTGTGATGCAGCAGATACAGCACCACTTGAACTAAGGATTCCTGTTCCAGCAGCCATTTTCAATATCCCACTTTCTCGAAGGTTGAGATTTCTTTCTCCTAATATTGAAAATGTTTTTGTTATTGCTGATTCACCGAATGGTTTCCTCATTGCATTCGAAATATTATGCAACCCGCGCTGTTGAGTAATATTATAAACATCCTGTTTAACTTGGTTAAGCCATTTATAAAAGTTCTTTTCCCTTTGGGGATGCTCAACCCATTTATCAGCAAAATTTTCTTCGGGATTTACCGGATTAGCAATCCATTTAATAACCTTACCCAAATTACGGTCATAACGTTCCTCAATGTGATTTTCCATATCGTTGACTACATTGATTAAAGCATCAATTACCGATGTTTCTTTCTTGTATGCTAATGCCGCCAGTGTTGTTATGATGATGGATATAGGCTTATCATCGCTTCCATTAAACATCATATCCCTATGTCGTTTCAATATTTGAACAATACGCTGTAGCGGCAGTTTTTCTTTCTGATACTTGGGAATAGGTTTTATCGAATCGGATAATAAAATTGACTTACGTAATTCGATTGAAGCTCTACTATAAAACCAGCCACCGTATCCGAATGGATTACTTTTCATCCAATTTTCAGCAAAAGTGTCCATGTAGTAGTTTAGTTGTTCCTTATCGGTAATCCGAATAGCCAACGAATCATAGTTTACGCTCTGCAACGAATCAGATAAAGCTTTTTCAAGTATCGTGTTATAGCCGTGACATACAAGACTCGGGAGTATATCCATGTGATAATTGGCACTTTCTGCATATATTAATGTCCAACATCTTCGTCCTTCTTTATCAAGCATGTTTTTATAGATTTCGTTAGCTTTAAGCCGATTACCAACCACTTGTTTAAGGTCGTATTGTGTCCATTGTGAGTTCTTACCTGTCAACTCACATACCAAATCAATATCCAAATCATCTTCTTCACATATTGGCTTAATCATTGTTCCAAGCATAAACGACCCTTGTGGACGAATGATAGGTTTATAGAGAGCAAGGGGAGATTCCGATTTTGCCAACCATTCTCCTACAGCTCCATAACTACTAACTGCGGCATTATATTGGGTTTCTGTAATATCCAATGTTTCGCCAAGCGTTTCTAAAATCTCGCTAAATTGTTTCTTTTCGTCTAATGTTAACATATCTAATCATTTTATTGTTATTGTTTTATGAAAGCCACCTTTCAACTTATTTTCATCATATATCACTAACGACATATCGGCTTTTGGCATCCATACTCGACCTAATTCTATTGATGAGGAAACAGGCATAGCAGGAAAAAGATGCAAATCCACACATCCATGATGAGATTTGATTTTATCAAAAACGTGTCGAATTATACTACGAAAATCAGAAAGCAGGGCTTCTGTTTTTAAGAAATCGTTGTTAGGCGTACTGTTTAATGTAACTTCCCATATACTCGTATTGTTCCCCAACACTCTTTCAATTCTGTCGTATGTTATTGTTGCACTTAAGCTAAAAATAAGTACAGGCATCTTCGTTTTATCTACCGGTTCGCGAATAATGTATTCAACATCGAAAGATGTCGTCTGCCATTTCCATGTGGAAGATTCTCTATGTTTTTGATACACTTTTAAGTTATTCAAGTCGTTCAATAAAACTCCGAACTTTATAAGCAATGCTTGCGGGGCAAGTGCGAATACAGAATAATGTTCGGTATTCCCATACATTAATCTTGGCTTTATTTTCAGTTTAAATTGTTCGCAAAGATTGGCTTCTTCTGCAGCCCAGTAAGTTTCTGTATCATCGGAAAAAAGAGAATTTTTCAGTCCTAACTCAATAGCTTCATTACTTGCGGGATAAAAATCGGGAAATATCGTTTCACTCGCCGAATGATAGGAAAGAGGCGAATTATGATTGCCAATATTCGCACCATACAAGATTATTTCACTTGATAGGTTTGGTGCTATTGAGGTAAGTCGCATAATCCGGTCTTCGTGGTTTTTCTTCATTTTTAACAATTGGGATTCGGGATGACCTGCTACATCAACTTTATCTATTAGCCGATGGTGTTCATCACATAACAATATCAAATTATCTATATTGTCAGCCAAAAATTTTGACCGTTGCACATCGCCTCTTGGCCCATTAGGTTCATCGGCCACAATATGGGCGATGTAAGCACTATTATACTTTTTCTTCGTTAGTATATCGGTGTGCAAAACTTTATTGCACCCTTCATACTCACATCTTCCACCAGATATTGCCCAAAGAAGATTTTGGTTCTTAGGACTAATGCTTGTTACACTCATTGTATATCTATTTTGTTTATTATCTTTTATTTATATACTAAAATGAAGTTTGGATATATTTTGCCTATTTATGCTTAATAACTTATATTTGCAAAAATTTAAGAATATTCCTTCAATCATATACTAATTCCGTTAGTAACGCTTTTAGTATACATATGAAAAGAGAAATAATGGCTGAAAAAATAGATTTTGAAAATATGGTTGGTTCTGAATTATTGGAGTATATCTCATTTAAAGATGAGTTTCCTAATGAAGCAGAATTGGCCTTTTATGTATTTTGTGACCGATACCAACGAGACATACTGCAAAAGGCTGAAATTCAATGCTCTAAATTTGGGTATAATGAAGCGATAGCGTTTTTAGCTGCAAAATGTACTTTCGACAAGGTGTGGAGGTCTCATACTTTTGATATGAAAAAAGCAAATACTAAAAATGTAGATAGAGCTATTCTCTTATGGATGTATAAGATATTATATACACAGATTTTACTTTTCAAGGATAGTGATACATGTGCCCAACCAACAGAAGAAGAAGATTTATCGCTTATAGAAAATTTAGAAGAACTTGTTAATGTATATGTACCAGAGAATCTTGAAAAACAAAAAGAATTAAAAGAAAATTATAGTTTTTTAGAAAGAGCTTTGCAAGGACTCTCTCAAAAACATAAAATAATTTACTTTACATATTTGGCATACAAGCCGGAAAAAGGGAAAAATATACCTCGTTCCGTTAGCAAAAAATTACAAGAACAATTGGATTTGACACAACCTTCGATTAGAGTATATCGAAAAGAAGCTACTGACCTTGTAACAAACTATATAGATAAAGTCAATGGGAACAAATAGTAGAAGTAAAATCGACAATCATAATTTGGAAGAGTGGCTGCGTTCTACTGGGTTTTTATTTCCAACAAATGAATTGGAGATAATAAGATTTAATAAGCTATATGCAAATTACGACTTCAAATTAAAAGATGCTTCAATTGACGCTAAATCAATAATCGAAGGAAACTCGTGTTCAAACAATATAAAGGTATTCAAACCTGCCAAAAATGATGAATTGAATAGTGAAATTGGAGAATTGAAAATGGCAGCACGAAAAGGACAAGAAGTTCCTAAACATATTATTGATAAGATGATGCAAAAACATCGCAAAAATGACGATAGCAAAGAATAATAGCCTCAAAGCGAAAAGATTGGCGGAGTATATTGCCTTACAATTTGATGAAAAAGTCACACCGCTTGAAAAGATTCTTACAGATGAAGAATTAGACATATTTTACGATAATTACGAGAGTAATACTTTTGATGGAATGACCATTTTTGACAATGGAAAATTCTATATTCATCTTAATCTTGATAAACGAAATTATCCAAACTCAGACAGAGGACGATTCACTTTAGCTCATGAACTTGGTCATTACTTTATTGATACTCATAGAATAGGGCTAAAAAATGGCTTGTTAGAACCACATCCTTCTCTAACTAATCAAAAACAATTTTATGCTATTGAGCGTGAAGCCGATTATTTTGCATCATGTCTACTAATGCCAGAACCTCGTTTTTGCCAAGATGTAGGAAATAAAAAATTTAGCTTTGAGGTAATTGATTTTCTACGCATAGAGTACAAGGTAAGCAGAACAGCATGTGCCTTACGATTTGCTGATATTGGCAATTACCCTATCATGGTAGTATATGCAGAAAACAATATTATAAAATGGGTTCATTCAAGTGAAGATTTTCCATTTAAATGGCTGATTAATGACAATATCGTACCTATAAATACAGTAATGGGCGACTATTTTAACAATAATCATGTGTTTGAGGTATTCAAAACTGAGCAGGTTTGGGCAATTGATTGTTTTAAATCGGTTAGAGATGAAGATTTACAACGGATGTTCTATGAACATTGTATTACATACAAGAATTCTGCTTTAAGCATCTTTTGGGAGGATTAATCAAAAAAAGATTAGTTTTGCATATATTTTAGGCGTATATGTAGTGTGATTTTAATAAAATGAAGTTGCAAAGCTTAGTACAAATACGGTGTGTTAAATATTTCATGAAAAGTGGCTTTGTTTTTTGGGGTAATTTAGAATTAATGTGTATTTTTGGCGAATAACTGATAACTAATAATTATGAATAGTTAAGCTAAGCATGAGAATACTTGATCGCGGAAACTTTATCAAAGAAGAAAATGATACTCTTAAAAACGATGGAGTATTATTTGAAGATTTAGTAGAAAATCTTTTAAATCTTGAATTTGGACATTTAGACTGGAATAGGACTAAGGCAAGTTGGGATGGAGCAAAAGA
The DNA here is from genome assembly GCA_031253625.1 of Dysgonamonadaceae bacterium. Classification (GTDB taxonomy): domain Bacteria; phylum Bacteroidota; class Bacteroidia; order Bacteroidales; family Azobacteroidaceae; genus JAIRVZ01. Next base: position 22,567 of record JAIRVZ010000040.1, on the reverse strand, counting down.
TTTTGTAGGTAGAAAAAATGGGATCCCTGATGTTTGGGCTGAATGTAAAATGTATCAAAACACATTACAACTTGCTGTTATAAGTAAAACATTGGTAATGGCAATTAATTACCAAATAAACAGAATTATTATTTTTTCATGGAGTAAGCTAACTCCAAATACATTAAAAGAGCTTGCAAATTTCTCGTCCGTTTGCAACACTCAACTTCAAATCTTTGATGATGGATTATTGGAAGCACTAATTATAAAGCATATCAACAGTAAAACTATAAAAGGTTTTTTTCCAAATTTGAATGAACAAAAACTACAAAATATAGCATTAAAGGCTAAAGTCGATCAGTTTTTTTGTACAGACATTCATATAGATTCATCTCAGGTAGATCATTCAAAAGACATTACCAATCCAAGAAGTAATCAAATCTATATCAATACTCCTTGTTCGTTTCAGATTACCATCTATCCTAATAATATAGAACCAGCTAATATCATAATAAATTTAGACAAACTTTTAGATAAAGAATATGAGTTGGGAATCCTAAATAAAGACAAACTAAATATTGATAAAGATGATAAAATTTCAAAAAAATTAGAGCCTGGAGAAATATATTCTTTACGAATTTATTTTGCTCCATCCAAAAAAGGAAATCATGAAATCCCGATATGCAGTATAATTGTTAATAATGAGAAATTAAAAACGGATGTTGTAAAATTTAATGTTGGCAGATTATCCAGACCAACGTTAGTTGGTGCAAATATCGAACAGGAATTGAAAAAAATTCATGCAAAAATCTCCAGTAATAATCTTGTATATACCACTGTTATAAATGGTCTAAGTGGTGTCGGGAAAAGCCGCTTTCTTGAAGAATGCATTTCAAAGCTATTAAAAGAAAATTACCGAATATGTAAATTTGACGGAAGAAGTATTCAATGTAAAAATTTTAACACCTTTGTAGTGGAACTCCTGACACAACTATGGAGACTACCCAATCCGGAAATATTTAAAGAAGAATGTACATCCTTAGAATTATCTACGTCAAAAGATGACTATTCTACATATTCAAATCTTTATGAAGTTATAAAGATATGTACATTCTCAGAACAAACGTCAGTTGACAATATAAAAGATAAAATCTATCATCTCTTTATTGAAGGTTTTTTAAAATCAAGTCGAATTGCAATTCTTATTGATAATGTTCAGTCATTGGATAACAAATCAATCGCATTAGTAAGAGAATTAGTAAAACAAACCGGTCGAATAGGACAAAATGTATCTATTCTTGCATTTAACACCGAAGATTTGATATATTCTCACGAAGCTTTTTCATTTTATCAAAATTTAAAAGAGGAATTAACCATAGATTCAAATGGTTCATTTTTCACCATTGATGAATTTTCAGAGAAAGAGATAAAGCTTTTCGTTGACACCCATTTAAAAAGTATAAGTACAGAATTAACCTTTTCTCAACAATACCCTTCATTATTTGCATTGATTTGTGACCATATACAACCCCGACCATTAGACCTCTATCTGTTTTTCCATTTGCTTACCGATAAGAAAGTTGTTGAATTAGATGATGGAATATTTTATATTGACGACTTTGAAGAATTTAATAAAATACTGCGAGGAGTTGAAAAAAACACAGAGAATATACTTGAGCAACGATTAGTTAAGTTGTATAATGATGAAGAATGTTTAAATGTTTTGATTTTCCTTCTGTATTTTGGAGAGGTAGATATAGATTCGTTAGCGGACTGCTTAGGTATAAAGTATGAAACTATTGAAAAATTACAGGATGGGTGTTGGATAAAGGAATCAACAGATAAAAAAATGGAATTTTATCATCCTAAGATTGAAAGATTTATAATCAGTAAAGAATCGGCTTTTTCAAAAGAGAAAAAAGCAAAGATATTTACGATATTAAGTAATAATATTGAAATAGAAAAATTTCCTTTAGTAAATTTTGTTTTGAACCCTTCAAAAGCTCCGATATTACACAAAGCTATTGATAAATTATTAGAACTATCTACTTTAAATGCAAGGAATAAATTATTTGCAACAAAAATATACAACTACATTACAAATAAATTTTCCAATGTATCCCCATCTATTTACCTTAGAGCAATTCAAAAAATATGCGATTTAACAGCAGAAAATAATAAATCCGTAAAAATAGAAAAGCTATCTTGTTTTAATGAAAAATTGAAAGATTATGTTCCTGCTGATTCCGAGGCGACTTCATATTTTCATGTTATTCGACAACTTGCCAGTTATTTATGTGATGAAGCCCCTTACAATTCAATTAATATTATTAATGATGGACTTTGTAGACTAAATGAACTTAAAGGAAACTTCCCTTCAGAAGTGGTTGATTTCATACAAATGAATCTTAAAAACAGATTAAGTTTTTGTTATAGAACTATTCGAAATGAAGAAAAAGCAAAAAAAATTGGAGAAGAAGCTTTAGCTATTGCTAAAAAGATTAATAATATTCCTTTTATCTGTTTATGTTATATAGACTTAGGATATACTTTTTTAGGATTTGCAAAAGATAAGAACAGATTAATTGAATATTGGGGAGAGGCGGTAAGACTTTATCGCCATCATAGAGAAAATATTTTCCAGGTAGACTTTAGTATTGCGTTGGGAGTAATGATAGTAGAGGCTTACCTGTATGCTATAGAAAATGAAGAGTATACCAAAGCAATAAATAAAGCAGAAGAAATTATAAGTCTATCAAAAGAATGTTTTTATATGCATACTGAAATTTTGGGAATTTTATCCAAAACCATTTTTGAATTTAAGTTGTATCCCAATACTTATAATGAGATTATAACTCTTGCCGATAATTTAATTGACAAATGCCTTATTTCATACGATTCTAAAAATCAATCTAAAGGATATCATCTCAAGGCAATTGCTTTATCTAAACAAGGTAGAAGAGACAAGGAGGCTTTTGTCAATTTTAAATATGGATTAAAAATCTTAGAAAAGAAAAAATACTTATCTGTTTCAGATGAAGCTCTCATTTGTGATGCTGTATTTTTTTTAAAACAACATAGAAATCTTGAGGATCAGATGTTTTCATATGATATAGTAAAAAGAAAGAGAGGATATAATAAATTACAAGATTTCGGCAAAATCGACGAATTAATAACCCCATTTATGATATTTGCTGATAATGAATATAATTTTCCTGTATAGATTTATTATAAAATATCTTTTACAGTAAGGATATTTGCATTCCTGTCAATTACGATATCATTTTTATTTGCTCTTTCCTGCCACCAATACGCATTGCTTTTTATGCTCGAAAAAATATCAACAAAATACGCTATAGGAGATCCTAATGCCATGATGTTGTAACCCCAAATACCAAAAAGATTGATGTGATTCACATCTCTTTCAAGATAGGAATGATAAACACTTCCTAAGGATTTTATGCCAAGTTCTTTCAATAGTTCTTCATACCATGTATAGTTCACAACAGTTATACAATTACAAAAGAAAAATTCTTTTATCATTGCATGCTTCAAATTGAAATAATAAAATGAATCTTCATAATAGCGAATTAAATCATTCGTAATGACAGAAGCATTATTTTTCATAAATACACCTTTAACATCAGCCTTTAAGTGAGATCGTTTATAAGAAAGCGCACTCTGAGCAAGGTCACTTCCAAAATGAAGAGCAATAGCTTTAGATGCTGCTCCGACTTTGTATCCTGCTTTTTTTAACTTTAAACATATATCCAAATCCGTATATAAAGTTCCAAAATCAGCATTAAATCCATTAACTAATAAAAAATCAGTTTTATTAATTAAGAACCCACCAGTACAAATCATTTGAGCGTATCTGTCTTTTTGTACAAGAGGATGATTGATTGGTAGCCCCAAATGAGGATGGGCAAAATTATATTCAGAAGATGCTATCCCAAAATCTAAAATATTATTATGAAGCACATCAATTATTTTGCAACTAACAGCTTTTAAATCAGCATCTGAACTGTAAAAATGCCATAAATTTTCTAACCAGCTGGGTAAGAAGACTAAATCATGATCAGAGATAATCACATATTCATTTTCAGCTTTTTCTACCCCTATGTTCGCAGCTTTTCCATGCCCTAAATTTTCATAAAAATGAAAATATTTAATTCTGTTTTCATAAAAATTGATTGAATGCTCTTTTTCATCGACATTATTCACTATTACAATAATTTCATCTTCTTTTCTTACAGTATTTATCAAACTGTCGAGACAAACTTTCAGGTGTGATTTCCCTGAATGATATAAAACAATTATTGAAAAAGAGTTTGGTAGTTTCATTGAAATATAGAATAAGATAAAATTTTATATGTTTCCTGATAAAATAAGCGTTTTTTGCGGATTATGTATATTATACTCAACATTATCAATCTATATCTTATAGAGAATGGAATATCCATCTTAAATTTTTGCACATAAGATATTTCAAGAGAATGATAAGATAAAGAAGCATATCGCCCGATAATAAATTTAAGTTTTAAGTTTGTTGAATTTATTTTTTTTAATATCCTATCTAGTGCATTTAATGAATCTATGATTTTCTTTGTGTTCATAGTTTCTGTTATGGATGATGAAGATGCATTATAATAATATAGACTTTTATTAACATAACCACACAGGGGATTTGAAAGCAGAATATTACAAATAAATTCTATATCTTCTCCACAGCAACAAGATTCATCATAAAAAAGATTATTTTCGACAATAAAAGACCTCCTATAAATCGCTCCTGCATGTGAAAAATGCATTTTGGATTGCAAATAAGCGTCTATTATCTTATTAAACCTATCTGGATAGTGCCACCTTTTTTCGTAATGAATAATCGTTCCATGCTTTGAAGTACAAATATTATATCCACAATAAACTATATCTTTGCAAGCAGAAACTATTGTGGAATACATGTATTTTAAAAAGTAAGGATCATATCTGTCATCTGCATCACAAAAACAAATAAAATTACCTACAGCCTTTTTTATACCTATATTTCTAGAGTATCCGGGTCCTTTATTTTCTTTATTACTATAAAGTGATAATTGTATTTCTGGATGCTCATTAATAAAATGGCATACTTTTTTATACGAAGAATCTGTCGATGAATCGTTTATCAATATTATTTCATAACTATCAAACTGTATTTGATTTACTACGCTGTTTAGACAGTCAATAATACTATCTTCACAATTATAAATCGGTATTACGATGCTTATATCAATCATATTGATGATAGTTGTTTATATTTTTTGTTAATTTCTTCTTCAAATAAATCAATAGAATACCAATGGTAAATTTTATTATATTGTTTCAGTTCTTCAAGCCATCTCTTTAAAGATTCAAGTGATATTGCTTGTTTGTATGGAAGTGATAGCTGGTAATGAATTTGCAGCTCATTTTTACGGAAAGGAACTCCAAGACAGGATAAATACTTTTTTAATGCAAGACGAGCTTCTACTTTTTGCTTTTCATGTTTTGTCGAACTTGTCGAATTAGGATGGATCCGATAATGAACTAATTCTTCTTCAAGATTATGCATTTTAGCAAAAAGACTACATCTACATAAAAAATCATAATCTTCAGCGCATGTATATTTTACATCATAAAAGAGATTATATTTATTTAAAAAGCTTTTTCTGACAATAATCGATGTTTGTGCTATACTTGTTTCTCCAAGAAACAAAGCTATTTTTAATAATTCATTTCTTTGTTTTCTTTTAGCTACTGCAATCTTGTTACCATGTTGATCAATAATTTTTATTCGTGTTCCACAAATGTCAACAGATGGATTTTTACACATGAAATCTCGTTGTTTTAATAAACGATCTTTCATGCTTAAATCATCATTGTCCATGAAAGCAATTAAGTTGCCAGTAGATTTCTTTATTCCGATATTCCTAGAATGAGCTATACCTAAATTATTTTCATTTTTTATTAATATGATTCGTGGATCTTTGAACAAGGAAATTATTTCAATGCTTTCATCTGTAGAACAATCATCAACAATAACGAATTCAAAATCTTCAAAACTTTGAGATAAGATACTTTCAATGGCATCTTTTAAGAAGAGAACTCCATTATAAACAGGCATTACTAAACTTATTTCTGGGTGTTTTTTCATGAAGTCTTATCACTCATAATTATTAGTTATCAGTTATTCACAAGCCATGAATTTCAGCTTTCGTCTTGGATGTTTGCTTGTCAAAATCCTCTTTTGACTTTCTGTATTGACATGTGTATATATTTGGGTTGTGCTAATAGTGCTATGTCCCAACATATTTTGAATATACCGGATATCAACATTTTCTTCCAATAATAAAGTGGCAAATGTGTGCCGAAATGTGTGTGGAGTTATTTTTTTTAAGACTCCTGCTTTTTGGACATATTGTTGCAACATCAATCGGACAGATTGTGTTGAAATAGCATACCCAAGTCGATTAATAAAAAAATTGCCGTCTTTGTCAATTGAATTCGCATAGAATTTTCGGTATTTTTTCAATAAGCTTTTGATTTCGGAATCGCATATTTGAATAATTCTTTCCTTGCTGCCTTTCCCAAAAACCTTGATAACGCCGGTTTTGATATCTATATCAGTTATTTTCAAATTACATAATTCCGAAACCCTCATGCCGGTTGCAAAAAGAAGTTCTATAATAGCAATATTCCGTATTTGTGATTTATATGTGTAAGTATCTGTTTTAGCATTATTGTTTAGCTCTTCATATAACGTACTAAGGATTTTCTTTACTTCATTGATTGTCATTACTATTGGAAGTATTTGGGGTTCTTTGAAGCGAATTTTTATTTTTCTGAAGGGATTTATAAAGTCATCATTTTCATATTCCAAGTAATTAAACATCGCTTTTAGTGAGGCCATCTTTCTTTTTACGGTTTTTGGTTTATAATGATAAATTGTTTGTAAATAGTTTTTTATCACATCTTTTGATATATTACTAACATTGGAACAAAAATTTTGGCCTTTTACATACGATTGAAATTGTGTCAAATCAATCGTATAAGCATTGATTGTCTTTCCGCTCAAGTTTTTTTCATATTGACAATGAAAAATGAATCCGTTGATACATTCTTCCAAATGAATTGTTTTTGTTTTTTTCGATAAATACATAATTGTTTAATTTGTTAAAGTAAGGTTGCAAAGTTCAGCTATATCACGAGAAAGGCTACAAAAATTGGCTACTTTTGTGAAATCTATTGTTTTTGCATAAAAATACCACCGACATGAATATCTTGCTATGAATCATTTATTAGATTTTACATTCAATAAATATGAAAACAAAAGAACAAATGATGGGTAATAGATAAATTATCAATAAATACATAAAAGAATTAATATCAATAAAACATTGATTAAATTTGTAATAAATAAAGAATTAGAGAAAATGCAAAAGAGAGATTACCAAAAAAATGTTCCCACAGTATTTATTAAAATGCTTAAACAAAACTATGCCTATTTCTACAAAATAATGGTTGAACTGGTTTAAAAAGCAAAAACCGCCTATAAAATACAAACGGTTCCGTAACTCCTTTAACAACTTGGTTAACGAGATGGTGCAAATATAGAACTTTATTTTTGTTTTATCAAGCCTAATGTATTAAATCATACTTTCGGCTATATTTCATTATTTGCTTATCCTCTCTTTTGCTATCCGCCTTTGTCTAAAATATCAAGAACTGCATGCAAATTTAATCCTTTGACTGTTAATAAAATACTTTATTGACTTCTGTTTTAAACAAGAATTAGCAGCAAATATCAAGAACTATGGTTATATGTGCTTTATTAGATTTTTTCGGGATTTATCACATACACAATATTTTTCTTTTCTATTTTTATTCGCATTTATAATTCTATTTTCTCTAACCTATTAAATTGCACAGAACTTTTATCATAACGAAGATACAATGTTTTCGGGAATGTCGGGTTAGTCAAAAGTCGCTAATCCGGTAAAGAAAGACTGTTTCAAAGAGGATATTTCTGAACTTGTCAGAAAGTGTCTGACAAGTTCAGAATTAATTATTCTTCGCTTTCCAATTGCAGACTAATCATTTTCCGTAATTCCTCTTTATCAGGTAAATAAAATTGATACTTGGAAACGAACAGTTGGCTGTTCATCTCATAAGTAGCATATTCCAGTAATAAATCGTCTTTGTCTTTCGATAAAATTTCAAGAAGCGATTTGCCATATTGAGCTTTTCTTTTTCCTTTTTGCTCGTATTCAACAATATATTCTCCTATACTCCAATTGGTTTCAATAATAGTTTCGTTTACAGAACGGACAGCTTGAGCCTGTCCCTCCACATACTTTCGGGAAATGCATTCAAGCAATTCCATGTACAACTTGGAATTATCCGGTTCTATTTTTTGTATTTCCATCACTTAATGACTGTTTTAAAGAATCCTCAAAGGTGCACAAATTTATTTATGTATGAATTATATCAAAAATAAGGTATTCCCTTGCTTGCAGGCAAAGGTAATTTCATGTTCTTAACGCCGGCGCAAGATCAAGCCCTACGGGTTTTGAAAAAAATCTCCACCCTACGGGTAGTATTTTTCCCAAAAACCTTGTGCCGGCTAAACACTTCATTATCCTGCCTGCAAAACACAGGAATACCAGCTTTAGGCCGAAAATTGTTTAATAAATAAAATATTTGATTATCTTTGTAGTGATATTTAAAAACCGGTCATTAAAGTTACGCAAAACGGCGAATTAAAGCGTTTCGAAATCGGTGGAGTAATAATATTTTCTTTGTATCTTCCTGATTATCAGCTAATAAAAATCAAGGTTCGAGCCCCAGGTGGATCACCAAAAAAGGAGGCCAAAAGCCTCCTTTTCTTATAATGTTACCGCACTGTAGAATATGACAAAACTCCGTATGACAGGATTTGAGTGCTTTACTACCTTTGTAATCCGCTGTGCTAAGCATACCCTCGAAGGGTGCGGCCCGCCATTAGCAGTAAGAGCTTGTCTCGGAATTTAAGTAAATTTTGATGAGTTTCCCAATCGACAATGCGGCAATTTTTCAAATTTCTTCTAAGTCTCTCTTGACTTAATGCAAATATAATACGTTTTTTTGAGAAAACCAAATAAATCCGGACTTTTTTAAAACACATAGGGCACATAGATTTTTTATTTTCTATGCGCCCTATGTGTCTATGTGGTTAAAAAAGTATTACTTTACTTTATCAACGATTGCTTTGAAAGCTTCCGGATGATTCATCGCCAAGTCGGCAAGAACTTTGCGGTTGATTTCGATTCCGTTTTTGTGTAAAGCTCCCATTAAGCGGGAATAAGACATACCTTCCAAACGAGCAGCAGCATTGATACGTTGGATCCACAAAGCGCGGAAATTACGTTTTTTGTTACGACGATCACGGAAAGCATAAGTTAAACCTTTTTCCCATGTATTTTTTGCTACGGTCCAAACGTTCTTTCTTGCACCATAGTAACCTCTTGTTAACTTGAGGATTCTTTTTCTTTTGGCTCTTGAGGCCACATGATTTACCGATCTAGGCATAGTAGTAAAATGTTTTTGAATGTCAGCGCCGGCTTAATTTTTCCCGGTCTTTAGATGCTGTAATTCTGTTAATAAATCTGATAAAAAAACACTCGATTAAAAATTACTTCAAAGCAAGTAACATTTTAACAGCACGCTCGTCTGCTGTTTTAACAAGCGACACGTGAGTTAATCTCCTTTTTTGCTTTGTAGTCTTCTTGGTCAGAATGTGACTTTTAAAAGCATGTTTTCTTTTGATTTTCCCTGTTCCGGTAAGAGCGAATCTTTTTTTGGCACCGGAATTAGTCTTCATTTTCGGCATTTGTACTTTAATTTAATTATTATTAATTATTACCCCTAAATCCCCTGAAGGGGACTTTGGCGTAGTTATATTATCAAGGTTCTATTGCTCTCCCAAGTCCCCTTCAGGGGATTTAGGGGTTTCACCTTCACCTTTCTTAGCAGCTTCTTTCTTGGCATCCTTTTCAGCCTGACGGTTCACTTCTACCTTATGTTGTTTAGGTTGGTGAGCTGCCGAAGCTTTTTTAGGAGCCAACATGATTATCATTTTTTTACCCTCTAATTGAGGTAATGATTCTACTTTTCCGTAATCTTCCAGGTCATTGGCAAAACGAAGTAACAAAACTTCTCCCTGCTCTTTGAAAAGGATAGAACGTCCTTTGAAAAACACATAAGCCTTTACTTTGGAACCTTCTTCCAAAAAGTTTTTGGCATGTTTTAATTTAAAGTTGTAGTCATGGTCATCTGTTTGAGGTCCGAAACGAATTTCTTTCACCACAATTTTTACAGATTTGGCTTTTTGCTCTTTCTGACGTTTCTTTTGTTGGTAAACGAATTTTTGGTAATCGGCAACTCTACAAACAGGAGGAACGGCATTAGGTGAAATTTCAATCAAATCGAGTCCTTGATCTTTTGCAATTTTCAGTGCTTCCTGAATAGAATAAACACCCAATTCTACATTGTCACCTACCAAACGAACTTCTTTAAGGTGGATCTTTTCATTAACTTTGTACTGATCCTTCAGTTTGTCATTCTTCATTCAAAAAAATTAAATTAACCTCCTATATTTTAGTTATTATTATTGCCACTGATTCATTTGTTTTTCCACCTCTTCTTTAATCAAGCCTGCAAAGGTAGTAATTTTCATTGAACCACCATCACCTTCGCCTTGTTTTCTTACAGAAACTTCATTATTTTCTGCCTCTTTCTCCCCGACTATCAACATATAAGGGATTCTTTTCAATTCGTTATCCCTGATTTTACGCCCAATTTTCTCGTTTCTATCATCGACTAATACACGGATATCTTGCATATTCAATTCTTCTGCGATTTGATAGGCATACTCATTAAATTTCTCGCTGATCGGCAAAATAACAGCTTGATCGGGGGTTAACCAAAGCGGAAATTTACCGGCTGTATGCTCGATTAACACGGCTACAAAGCGTTCCATTGAACCGAAAGGCGCACGATGAATCATTACCGGACGGTGTTTTTGGTTATCTGCCCCGACATATTCCAATTCAAAACGGTCGGGAAGATTGTAATCTACCTGAATGGTTCCTAATTGCCAACGACGTCCTAAAGCATCTTTTACCATGAAGTCCAATTTCGGTCCGTAGAATGCGGCTTCTCCCAATTCTACACGGGCATTGATGCCTTTTTCCTGACAAACTTCAATGATAGCAGCTTCTGCTTTATTCCAGTTTTCTTCGGTTCCGATGTATTTTTCTTTATTTTCAGGATCTCTCAATGAAATTTGCGCTTCGTAATCTTTGAAATCCAATGCCTTGAAAATGATATGGATAATATCCATTACTTTCACAAATTCTTCTTTTACCTGATCGGGCATACAGAAAATATGCGCATCATCTTGGGTAAATCCTCTTACGCGAGTTAAACCGTGTAATTCGCCACTTTGTTCGTAGCGATAAACCGTTCCGAATTCTGCTAAACGCAAAGGTAAATCTTTGTATGAACGGGGAAATGCTTTGTAAATTTCGCAATGGTGCGGACAGTTCATCGGTTTCAACAAGAATTCTTCTCCTTCTTCGGGAGTATGAATCGGCTGAAACGAATCTTTTCCGTATTTGGCATAGTGACCGGAAGTTACATACAACAATTTATTTCCGATATGCGGAGTCATTACCTGTTGATATCCGAATCTTTTTTGAATACGTTTCAGGAAATCTTCGAGTTTCAATCGCAGTTGAGTTCCTTTGGGCAACCACAATGGTAAGCCTTGTCCCACGTTTTGCGAAAAAGTAAAGAGTTCGAGTTCTTTTCCTATTTTGCGGTGATCGCGTTTTTTAGCTTCTTCCAGCAAAACAAGATATTCATCTAACAATTTCTTTTTCGGGAAAGTAATTCCGTATATACGAGTCAATTGCGGACGTTTTTCATCACCTCTCCAATAAGCACCGGCAATACTCATCAATTTGATTGCTTTGATGTAAGAAGTATTCGGCAAGTGAGGTCCGCGACAAAGGTCGGTAAAAGAACCTTGTGTATAGGTGGTAATTGTTCCGTCTTCCAATTCGCTGATTAATTCGGTTTTATAGGTTTCGTTTCTATCGCCGAACAATTTCATCGCTTCGGATTTGGCAATTTCTTTGCGAACGATTAGTTCTTTTTTTGCAGCCAATTCTGTCATTTTTGCTTCGACAGTCGCCAAATCAGCATCTTTTATAACAACACCTTCTCCGGGGTCAACATCATAGTAAAACCCGTTTTCGATGGCTGGACCTATTCCAAATTTAATATTCGGATAAAGTTCTTGCAACGCTTCCGCCATCAAGTGAGCAGATGAATGCCAATAGGCATGTTTTCCTTCTTCATCTTCCCATTTATACAGCTTGATGCTTGCATCTTCGTTAATTGGGCGAGTTAAATCCCAAGTTTCACCGTTAATGCCGGCAGCCACAACATCTTGAGCCAACCGGGGACTGATGCTTTCCGCAATTTCTAAAGCGGTAATTCCTTGTGTATATTCCCTGACTGTTCCGTCGGGAAATGTTATTTTAATCATAATCTTAAATTTTCGATGCAAAAGTAGTATACTTTTTTAAATGTTGCAAATAAGGGGAGGGGATTTGACTCCGTCGATTTTCAATTCTCACTACGTTCGGAATGACGACGGGCTCAATCTGCCGTCATACGTTTAATGATGCTATAAGCATCGATAATTCCGAGTTCTCCGGCTTTACTCAAATCGGCAACGCCTTTTTCGGTATCGCCTAAATATAATCGGGTAAGACCTCTGTTGAAATACGCTTCGGCAAATTCGGCGTCTTTGCTTATGGCTTTGGTATATTCTTGAACAGCAGAACGAAAATCTTTCTTGGCGCAATAAATATTTCCTTTGTTGAAGTAAGCATAAATAAAGTCGGGGTTGAGTTGGATTACCGAATCGTAATCTCTCAACATAAATTCGTACTGATAAAAACGATTATCTTTTTCAGTCTGCGGATTTACAATTTCATTCGGATTGGTAAATTGTCCTTGCGCGGCCGGTTTCTTTTTGCCGGCTTGAATGCTGAGGCTCATATCCAAAGTTTCTTTGTTTTCCTGACTGTAATTGTTTATTTCCAACTGTTTATATCGAATTATTGCCCGATTAAAATAAGCAATCGCAAGATTCGGATCTAAATCGATGGCTCGGTCAAAATCCTGCATGGCTTCGGTCAAATCTTGTAATATCATAAAATCTATTCCTCTGCAAAAATAAATATTGGCATCCGTTGGATTGTCGTTAAGTTTCAAAGAATAATTGTTGATAGATTCGAAATGATAATTGGCTTGAGCGTCATTCAATGGGGCTTCGTTATTGGTGATTTGTAACTGTAACGGCAATTGCAGCTTTCGATTATAGTCGGCAATCATTTTGTCGGCAAAAGTAGGACGTTTAAATGTTTCTACCTTTTCGTAAAACGTAATCGCAAATTGAGGAGATAAATCGACTTTCACATTTTTATCCTGAACCCTTCCTCTTATTTCATTTTTATATTTCGAAGATTCCTCTTCCGATTTATCGTATACGATTAAACGATTGAACTTTTCTATATTTTTATCAGATTTTTCGCGCGTTTTCTCGTTATCTACAATTTCTTCTTCGTTTTCGTCTATTATCCCTTTTCCGGTAATTTTCTTACCTTGTGCCTTTTCTTTTCTCAATTTTTGTTCCAACTCATAAGCCAGCCAATAATCCTGGTCGGAACCTTTGATATCGTGCATTTGTTTCTTAACCATAGAACGGGCATAATAACCCGGAACAAAATTCGGATATTCTTCTAAAACCGAGTTGAAGTCGGAAACGGCTCCTCTGTAATCTCCAACTTCTTCACGCAGTAAGGCTCTGTTAAATATGGCCGAAAAATTATCAGGTTCTTGTTTGATTACGACATCGAAGTCTTCTATCGAACGGTTGTTGTCTCCAACTTGAGCGCGAAGTAGCCCTCTATTAAAACGGGCAATTATATTATTGGGATCCATATTGATTACAATATCGTAATCCGACATAGTTCCTCTCAAATCATTTAAATGATAACGCACTAAACCTCGATTGATATAGTATCCTTCCTGTTTGGGATTCAAGCGAATTGCTTCGGTCAAATCGGCAAGGGCATTTTTCAGGCTATCCATTTGGAAATACAACAATCCACGTTGTCCGTATACGGGAGCATAATATTTATCGAGAGATACAGCTTTGTTGTAATCGGTTAAAGCATTGATGGAATCTCCCTTTTCGGCAAAAACAGATCCTCTGGTTAAATATCCGTTGGTAAATTTTGGATGGTATCTAAGTAAAGTATCCAGCACTAAGACAGCATCGTCATAATCTTTCATTTGAGCGAAGGCAATTCCCTTGTTAAGAAGCATTTGCTTATCTTCCGGTCTGTATTTCAAACCCTTAGAATAGTCGGCAATGGCTCCTGTGTAATCTTGTAAACTATGGCGGGCGGCTCCACGGCATTGGTAAGCATAAACCAAAAAAGGATTGCGTTCCAAACAAAGTGTAATATCGTCTTCTGCCCCTTTATAATCATCTAAGTTTAATTTCGCAATAGCCCGAAAAAGATATGGTTCTGCCATATATGGCTTGGATCTGATTACTTGATTAAAATACTGGATGGAAAGCACATAATCTTCAAAATATAGAGCATTGCGCCCGATCGACATAACTCTGTCGGTATTTATTTGAGCAGAAATAACCGCTCCATTTATGATTAAAAATAAGAGTGTGAGGACTTTTTTCATCTATACTATAATAGAAACGAGTACAAATATACAAAAAAGATACCCTTGCGAGGTATCTTCTTTATGTTTTATATTATCATTTAAGTTTCCTTAAAGAAATTTGTCAGGAATCTACCTTTTCATTGTGATAATAAGTACTGTGCTTGAGATAATAAGAGCTCTTTCCATAATAACGCTGATTACCATAATTGGAATATCCCGCTTTCAAGTTTACGTCATTATATATAAGTACCATGTTAGACATATTGTCGTCTTTTAATTCTTTTATAGTATGTCGCAAGAAGTTTTTGTTTGTTTTTTCATTACGGACAACATATAAAAGAACATCAACATGTCGAGCCAGAAAGTGTGCATCGGAAACCAAACCAATCGGGCTACAGTCTAAGACCATGTAGTCGTACATTTCAGATAGTTTGGCTATTAAGTCTACTGTTTTTTTCGACCGGATCAATTCACTTGGATTAGGAGGAATTGTTCCGGCAGATATAACATCAAACCCATAATCAGGATGAGTGATAATTACATCTTCCAATTTTACTTGGCCAATGAGATAATTGGACAATCCTTTTTCATTTCCCACACCTAAAGATTTCGACATGGCAGGACGACGTAAGTCACAGTCGACGATTATTGTTTTTCTTCCTGTCAGTTGATAGATGGACGCGAGGTTAACAGCAATAAATGTTTTTCCATCTTTAGGCTCTGTGGAAGTAAGCAGCATAGATATAGGTCGTTCTCTTTTGACCACATATTCCATTCGGGAGCGTAAGTTACGAAAACCTTCTGCAAAACCTGATTTCGGGAATGCGTGGACTATCATTTGATTTTTCCTTTCGGAGCGTTCGATTAGACCTAAAATCGGCAATCCGAATTTTTCTAATTCTTCCCGGGAGTGAATTGTAAAGTTAAATATAAGTTCTTTACTTACGACAAATATAATAAAAATGCCCAGAAAAATGGCTATGTATAAAATGTAGGTATCTCTGGTTGTGTCTTTGTTTACGATTCCTATCATACGGGGTTGGTCCAATACCTGATTGTCAGGGGCATTAGATGCCTTTTGAATTTTGCTTTCGATAAGCCGTTGTTGCAAATATTCATTATATGTGTCGAGGATTCTGAAATCTCGTTCTTTGGACATTAATTCTCTTTCTCTTTCCGGTAAAGACGCCATTTCACGCACAATTTTATCATAACGTTCTTCGATGTTTCGTTCTTCTATCCTAAGAGTTCGAAGCATTGCTTGAATAGCTTGATTAAGAGCAGTCTTCGTATCCTCTATTTGCATCGTATATCTTCTATAAATAGGATTTTCCGGTCTTAATGTTCTTAGCTGGAAAGACGTTTCATTATAAGCAGCCACCAAACGTGCCAGTTCGCCATCCGAGACCCCCATGGCAGACGGCGGCACTAATATTTCGTGAGTATTTCGTTTCAAATAATTTCCAAGATCATCTAAATACTCTCTTTGTAATCTTATTTCAGCTTTTTTCTGAATCAACACCTCCATTTCTACATGAGTACTTGAAGTTTGATTTTGAGTAAAAAGACCGGTTTTCATTTGGAATTCGTTCAGTTTAGATTCTGCGATAATGATAGAATCTCTCATTACCATTATTTGCTCATTGATAAAATCAATTGCCCTTTGAGAAGATTCATTTTTACGCGTTAAATTGTCTATTTGAAATTCGTGATTCAAGAGGGTTAAAAAGTCAATATCTCTTTGATAAACAGCTCCTCTAATTCCAATTATCATTACAGATGATGATCCTTCTCCAAGAAATTCAGGTTTTATCTGATCTTTATAACCTATAATTAATTCATCTTTTGACACAAAACGAAAATGCAAGTCGAAATTCTCTTTAAACGCATTTGTTTTATTTACCATTATGAAAAACAACTGGTGTTGCAAATATCGACCGTATTCTCCGGTTATTTTAAATTCCGGTCTATTTTTATCTCCTGCAAACGAAATTTCATACGATTCGTTATCTAAACCAATGATTCGTAGTATCATTCCATACGCTTCTCCGGAAATAAAATTAGATTCGATTTCAATCGGCCCGTTTTTGTAGTAAATGGTATTCTTAAATTTCCCTTTATAGAACAATTCATTTGTAATGTTCATTTTCTCGACAGTTCTCGCAATCAAGTCATACGAAGAATATATAAGTAGTTGGTTCTTATTGTTCTGATTACTTGAGCTTCCGAATGATGGTCCAATATTCGCAGCTTTACTATCCGATTGTATCAAAACAGTGGTTGTTGTCAGATATATTGGGAACAGCCGTTTATTTTGAAGCATAGCCAGTCCTCCTGCCAAAACGACCCCGATTAAAAGAAAATACCAATACTTAATAAGCTTGGCGATCCAATATACGAGGTCTAAAGACGAATTTTGCGTGGGAGAATTCGTTTCTGCATTTGTCACAGTCGGCTGTACTCCTTTACCGGTAAGCAAGCTATCAGAGTAACTGTTATTTTGTTGATAGTTATTTGATTCCATCATACATGTTTAATTATTTTCGTAATAATGATATTACCATTGTGAAAAATGAGAGTGGGGTTACAATCAAAGACATAAAAGATGACACAGACTCAATCCTAAAGAATGCATTAGGATTTGTAGGGACGTATATAACATCATTAGGCATTATATAGTAAAATTCCGATTCGATAATAGATTCTTCTCTTAGATCGAAAATTCTTATGTAATCTATACCATCGGCCCCCCGTCTTATTATTTTCACATTACTTCTATCTCCGCTATTGGGTATATCGTTTGTCATTGCCAATGCCTGAAATATATTCAAGTTTTCTTTATAGAGATACCCCCGTCCTTTCATACCGTCGCCCTCTATAAAGAAGACATTATTACTCATAGTCAGTCTGATTTCCGCATCGGGAACAACTCGCAAAAAAGCATTTCTTACTTCTTCTTCAGCCTCGCGTAATGTAAGTCCTGCGATTTTAACAGGTCCGATAGGTAAGCGAACCGTTCCATCTTCGAATATTCTGTATCCTATCGTTCTTCCTGCAAAAGTACCTCCCACTTGACCATTGTTGTACAATGCTTGAGTCTCCGTATTAGCTGTCAGTAAATAATACGCAATCTCGTCATTTATTCGTAATTCGTACTGTTGAAATGCAACAGGCTTGTAAGAATTGCCTCCTTGTAAGAATCTTGTTTGTCTGGTAGTAATGCACGAACTGAGCATACAAACAATGCCTAAAAATATAATATAGATGTATGATTTATTTTTCATTTTAATTACCACTTATATGTTGCAAATCCATAAATCATAAAACCGAAGGAAATTAAAGACGACGCAAAGCCAAACACACTCCAAAAAGAATTAAGTCCAAGGAATTGTTTTCCAAGCGGTTGAATATATATTATATCATTAGGTTGTATATAATAAAATTCCGAATTGACAATATCCCGACTCCTAAGATCAAACGACTTGATCATGGTTCCACCATCCATTTGGCGAATAATTTTAACATTCTTACGATCTCCATAAGGCATGATTGATCCTCCTTGTCCTAGAGCTTGAAATATAGTCATTTGCTCTTTTTCAATAGGAAATCTTCCTGAACCGGTTTCTCCAATCATGCTATAATAGCGATTCGCTAAAAAAACTCTCACCATACAATCGGTTGCAAAACCCTCAACGAATCGTTTTTCTAACAATTGCTGAATCTCAAATGTTGTTTTTCCTTTCACATAGATATCTCCCAAATAAGGGAAATAAATTGTCCCATCAGTTCTTATAGGGAAATTACGCATATCATCTGCTCCATACGTCGAAGAAAAAAAGCTGAATAATCGGGAGGTCGATTGATCTAACGGATTGATTGTAAGTATGATATTTAATTGATCCCCAAATTTAACCCTATAGTCTTCTATGGGTGGATTCACCTTCGGGTAAGAAGGAATTCCTAACCCCGGTTTTTGAAGTAAGTTCGTATCTCTTGTTGTGAGGCAAGATGTTAAAAATAACATTTGCAATACAACGATCATACTAATAATTATTCTTTTCATTCAAAGTACATTTATTTTCCTACAGTTTTCACTTTGTATGAACAATGTGTTTTACCGTTAATCAGATTATTCAATTTAGATTTTATAAGTTGCTTTCTAATTCCTGAAATATGGTCTATAAAAAACTTTCCTTCCAAATGATCATATTCATGTTGAATCACACGAGCCATATAACCTTCATATTCTTCATCATGAGGCACGAAATTTTCGTCTAAATATTGTATTCTAATTTTATCTTTCCGAGGCACTTTTTCATGAATTCCAGGAAAAGATAAACAGCCTTCTTCTACCAACTTTTCTTCACCTTCAGCGTTTGTGATGCGTGCATTTATCATTGCTTTTTTAGCATCTTTAAAAGCAGGATTCTCTTCGGCCAATGGGGTTAAATCTATAACCAAAAGGCGTATCGGTAAACCGACTTGAGGAGCAGCAAGACCAACGCCATCGGCATTATACATTGTTTCAAACATATCGGCAATCAACTTCTGAATTTCAGGATAGTCGGAAGTAATTTCTTCCGTAACTTTTCTCAAAATAGGTTGCCCATATACATAAACCGGTAATATCATCTTTTTACTGATTCCAAATAAGACTGCAACATGATGGTGGCACTCAATTCATCAACCAATTCTTTATTGCGACGTTCTTTCTTTTTCAGACCTCCTGCCAGCATTGCCTGATGTGCTAAAACTGAAGTAAAACGCTCATCAACCATTTTAATCTCAATTTGAGGGATTGCCTCTTGCAATCTTTCTTTGAATTTCACAACCCTGTGCATATTTTCAGAAGGTTGATAATTCATCTGCCGAGGCTCTCCTAAAAGGAATAATTCAACATATTCTTTTTGAACATATTCCTTTAAGAACGGAATTATTTGATTCCCGGGTAATGTAGTAAGGCCTCCTGCAATCAGCTTGAGAGCATCGGTAACCGCCAGACCTGTTCTTTTGTACCCATAATCAATAGCAATAACGCGTCCCATTGGTTGCAAAGATAATAAAAAAACAATTCAACTTCTGTAGAGAGGAAAATAATTTGTCGGTTTTTTGCAGGAAGACAATTCTTTATATACTTCCTCATTTACAATCCATTTCCAGACTTTGAAAGTATAGGTCAATGAAGACATCCGTTGCTTGAATACATATAAATTATCATTTTCTCCTCCATAACCGCCTCCTAAATGCAAAACGGACATTTTTTTTTCGTTGCCGATTAGTCGTGCCTCGTCGATCAACAACTTAAGCGGAGAATATTGTTTATGAGAATCGACCATTGCGCCTAAGTGGTATTCCATCAAATCATCACACAAAACAAATATTGCGCCACCGATAGTTTTTCCGGATAATTCTGCAAATAAAATAAATGCGTCGAAGTCGGGAGATTGGATTAATGATTCGAAATATTCGTTTGTAAAAAAGAGATGTTTCGGAGCATTCAAGCGGAGCATTGCATCGGTATATATTTTCGAAAAAAGCCGGACATCCGCAACCGTTTTACTCATTCTGACTTGAATCCCACTTTTCCTGCTTTTATTGATTGATCTTCTTACCGATCGGCTATAATGATACCTTTGAATAGCCGGTTCTTCTTTCAAATTTATACCTAATGTTAAATTTGAATCTTCAACAACTCCGATAGGAAACGAATCGGCATTTTCGATTATTGGATGAATGCGTGAAAAAGCACTGATAATTTTTTCTTTGTCGAAATAGTCCTGTAATATTTCCGACACTTCGGAAGAATTTATTTTTTGAGAACATATCCAGCCTGCATATCCATATACGGAAGATGCATCAAACCATGGTGTTCCTGCAATTTCTCTGATAATAAGAGGCAGAGCCATGATATTATTGTTTTCTTGAAAAACAAGCAATTGAGACTCTCCCGATTTTTCAAGTTGATGGTAAGAGGGTGTATGGTAAAAATCGTATGCTTTTACGAGAGAAAGTATATGTTTCCACTCTTGGGAATTATCTAAAGTGATGACTTTAAAATCCATCATTAATCAGTAAGCATTTTTACGTTCTTTTTTAAACATACTTAAGGTGGTTATAAAAATAATTTTCAGGTCGAAGACAAAATTCCAGTTTTCGATGTACCAAACGTCTCGTTTTACGCGCTCTTCCATTTCCCCTATTTCGTTTACTTCACCTCTGAATCCGTTTATCTGTGCCCATCCTGTAATTCCCGGCTTGATGGAATGTCGCACCATGTATTTGTCTATCAAGGAAGAATACAATTTTGTATGACTAATCATGTGAGGTCGTGGGCCGACTATGCTCATCTCTCCTCTCAACACATTGATAAATTGAGGCATTTCATCTAAATTGGTTTTACGAAGAAATGCTCCGATTTTTGTAACTCGAGGGTCATTTTTCGTTGCCTGTTTTACATCAGCATCGCCATTCAGTTTCATTGTTCGAAATTTATAGCAATAAAAATCTTTTCCGTAAATTCCGGTTCGTAATTGTTTAAAAAGAATGGGACCGGAGGAAGATATTTTGATTAAAATTCCGATAATAATATACAATACAGGGAAAACCGTCAGTAAAACAATTGACGAGAAAATAACATCTAAAAATCTCTTTAGTAATCGGTTATGTGGATATTCCAATGGTTCCGGCTTGATGGATAGGAGAGGAATTGTGGCGATTGATTCGAGTACCAAGCTTTTTTTGATGTACGAAAAATACTCAGGAACAAGATAGAATTTCACTCGATTTTTCTCACAAAAATTCATTAAGTGAATTACTATAGCACGTTGAGAATTTGGTAATGTACAATATACTTCATCCACTCCTTCATCTAAGACAAACTGTTCCAAATCGGAAGTGTTCCCTAGAAACAAATCGCCTAAATATTTATGCAACAGAACATTATCATCGAAGAAACCTAATATTTTGTAACCGGCAGAATCTTCATTGATCATTTCGTCGTATAGGTCTTGACCGCTTTCTCCGGCTCCGGCAATTACAAGCGTTTTATAATTGCGCCCTGTTTTTCTGTAAGATGTTATCGTTTTCCGCGCAATAACTCTCCAAATTGTAAATGCAATATAAAGGACTAAATAATATGTGATGACAAAATGAACAGAGAAGATTTCCTGATATAAAAAGAATAGGCAAGTAATGAACAAAATGATATGTAACGAAACGGAGGATAAAGCTTGCTGTACAACCTTATCCATGTGGATAATAGGTTTCTGAATTTGGATGGGGATAAAATAAAGAGAATATAAGTAACAAGAATTCAATAATAAAATAATCGTTTTATATTCTCCGGAAAAAAGGCGTCCGTTAGCTGATGAGTTTTCCCAATAATAAACCAACAAGAAAACCCCGTTGATGACAACTATGTCGAACAACAGGACAATCCACTTAATCAAAAAACCTTTTCCGCGGTGATGTTTTTTCATAAATGATTTCTAAATGCAGTTTAGTGGTTCCACTTATGATTTAAACTCAAATCGCGGGATTTTATTTTATTTTCACTCAAAATAATTTAATACACGATAACCGCCTTCTTTTAAGTAAGCTTCTTTTTTCATTTCTTTGACATCGCTGAGCATCATATCTTCGACTAACATCTGCAAAGAATATTGAGGAATCCAACCTAATTTAGTCCGCGATTTGGTAGCGTCGCCAATAAGCAATTCAACTTCCGTCGGACGGAAATACTGAGGGTCTACCCTGACCACAGATT
>JAIRVZ010000039.1 GCA_031253625.1 Dysgonamonadaceae bacterium | reverse complement strand
TGTACTGCGCGTTCCTTAAAACTTCTGTCATAACGACGCTTAATCTTTTTTTCCATATTGCAAAAGTAAAACTTTTTAAGGTCTTAACTTTTTATGCGGGTAAAGTTAGGAATTCCAGTTTCCAAAATGTTTACAAGGTCTTGATACGAATAGTTGGGATTACTCTCATGAGATTGATGAATTGTACCAATAACAAGTACTTGTGTCTGCGCTTTTACTGAATTGCAGAAAAACGCTCCAATTGTCATCATACAGACAATCGCTAATAAAATTTGTTTTTTGTTCATATTGTTTTCTTATTATTTATTCTGTTTTTATTGCTTTTACGGGATTGGCCGTTGCTGCTTTCAATGCTTGAAAGCCGACTGCCAGCAAGGCTGCAAGGGAGGAAACAACAAACGCTACAATAAATATAACCGGTCCCAAAGATATGCGGTAAGCGAAGTTGCTTAGTCCCATTTGTACTACCCACCAAGCCAACGGCCATGCAAGCAAATTGGCGATAAGCACTTGCACAGCTGTTTGCTTGAGTAATAGAGCGAGAACTTCTTTAACCGATGCGCCCAACACTTTGCGTATTCCGATTTCTTTCTTGCGTTGTTCGGTGGTGTAAGCCATCAAACTTAATACGCCCAATGCCGCCAAAATGATGGCTATACCTGCAAAAACAGCGAATAAGGCGCGGAAACTCATTTCCATCCTATATTGATTATCATACAATTCGTCGAAAAAGTGATATTCAAAAGGGACATCGGGATTTATCTCTTTCCATATCTTTTCAACTTTCGATACGAAAGCAGGAACTTCAGCAGTGTAATATTGTATCGACATGAAACGATTTTCCCACGGATCGTTTGTAATAATGAGCGGCTCTACTTTGCTATAAAGTGGCGCATAATTGAAATCTTTTACAACGCCTATTACCTGATGTTTACCGCTGCGTTCAATGGTTTTTCCGATGGTTTCGTCGTTCCATCCGAAAGTTTTGGCAAACGATTCATTTACCACATAAAAGTATTTATCCTGTTCGCCACCGGAAAAGAAACGTCCTGTTTGGAGTTGAATACCATATACATCCAAAAAGTTCTCGTCGACATCTACCACACGTATAACAACAGCATTTTCCATTCCTTCGAGCAAGTAACCGTTTCCGGTAAATCCGGCGCCGGGAACTTCAGATGTGACTGTCATAGCTGAAACCTCGGACAAAGTTTGCAGGCGTTGTTTCAATACCGCAGCCCGGTCGGCAGCCTTGCCGCCATTGAACGGCAACACAAGAATACCCTCCTTGTTGAAACCCAAATCCATATTTCTCATCAATGTCAACTGAAGAGATGCAGCTATGGTACAAACAATGAGAAACACCGAACTTGCAAACTGTATGACTATCAGCACATTTTGCAGTTTGCGTTTACTTTTTGGCATTTTCCCTCCTTTGGTAGCGCAGGAAAGATCGAGCGACGATAGTCGCATGGCCGGGTAACTGCCGCCTATGATGCCTGTTATCACGGTAAGAACAAATACTACAGTGATTGCCGTTGCAGTCAAACCTGCATTGGGCAAATCCCCCGCTATTTGCACATAAAACGGTTGCAGAATTTTGAATAAAATCAAGGATAGTACAAAGGCAGCAGCGGCTATCAGCAGCGATTCACCGAGAAATTGTTTAACTAAGCTGAAACGTCTGGCGCCCAACACCTTGCGTACACTTGCCTCTTTCACACGTCTCATGGAACGCGCCGTGGTAAGGTTGACAAAATTGATACATGCTATGGCAAGTATGATTAATGCCAAAGCCGAAAAAACAATAAGCCCTATACGCAGATATTGAGATGTATCATCGTGATACAGATGCACATCGAGCATGGGTTGTAAGTTGCCGGATATTTTCCATCCCGCTTCTTCATAGTACTTACCGAGATTATCCCAAATAATCTGTTGCATCTTGGCTTTAGCTGTTTCGACATCTGCATTTTTGTTTAATCGCAAGTAGGTAATATACTGCTGTCCGCCGTCCCAACCCAACCATACGTTAGGCATTCTAAAAAGAGAGGAGAACGAAGTCAGCGCGTTGAATTGAATGTGCGAATTTACCGGAGGCGATTTCACTACGCCGGTAACTGTGTAATCGGTCATATCCAACCGTACTGTTTGTCCCACGGGATCCTGATCGTCAAAAAGCTTATATGCGGATTCTTCGGTAAGTACTACGGAAAATGGCGCCGTTAAGGCAGTTTGCGAATTGCCGCGTACCAATGAGAATGCAAACATGTCGAAAAAAGCGGTGTCGGCATAGCAAACATCGGTTAATTTGAGCGACTTGTCGCTGTAAGTAGCAATAAACGTTTTACTTACGGACATACGGGTGTATTCCTCAATTTCGGGAATATCTGCTTTCATAGCAAGCCCTATGGGTGGCGTAAATATGTAACTTTCATTTTCCACACCATCACCCGACATGGCTATACTAACCCTGTATATTCTGTCGGCATGTTGATGAAAGCGGTCGTAATTCAATTCGCGCACCACATACAGGGCGATGCACAATACTGCCGTCAATCCGGCAGCAAGTCCGAAAACGTTGATAAACGAGAATGCTTTGTCTCTCGTCAAATATCTGAATGCTGTTTTTAAAAAATTCATAAGTCACGCTTTATTATTCAATTATTCAGTTTTAATAGATTTCACCGGATTAGCCGTTGCAGCTTTCAATGCCTGAAAACCCACAGTTAATAATGTTAATACGATTGTGATTAATCCTGCCAAAACAAATATCCACCAGCCAATACTGATACGATACGCATAATCTTGCAACATATTGTTTAACCAATAATACGCTAATGGAAAAGCGATCAACATCGCAATACCGACCAATATCAAAAATTCTTTCGATAGCATATTGATGATATTGCCTACGCTTGCGCCCAAGACTTTACGGATTCCGATTTCTTTGGTTTTTGTTTCGGCGGTGAAAGTTACTAAACCGAACAAACCGAGACAGGATATCATGATGGCGATGAACGCAAAGATGTACAATAATTTACCCATTTGAATGTCTGCTTCATACAGTCGTTCAAAATTCTCGTCGAGAAACGAATAACTGAAAATCAAGTTCGGGCAGTATTTTTTCCACATTGTTTCGATGGAGGCTAATGCACTTTTGGTTCCCTGAGTGGTTGTTCTGATGTAGAAATTGTTATAATTAGCTTTGGAACAGATTAAAATCATTGGCAAAATCGGTTGACTGAGGCTCTCAAAATGAAAATCTCTGACGATACCCGAAACAGTATAACTCTGATTGTTAAAATTGATGATTTGATTCAAAGGATCTTCTTGCAACTGCATTTCACGCACTGCTGTTTCGTTCAAAAGGCAATATTTGTCGGCAGATGCCTCCAGTGGAAACGCGCCGTCGGTCAGCCGGATATTCATCACATCAAAAAAATCGAAATCGAACCATCCCATACTAAATCTTGTTGCAATATCACTACCCTGCCATGTAACACCGTAAGTGAAATTGTGGGTAATCATGTTTTCGAAATCTGCTGTAGCTACTCCGGTTATATCCGGATTTTTTTGCAATTCATTCCGTACAGCCTCTTTATTGTTTCCCATGCCCCAGGCCGGAAAACAAATCACGTTTTCTTTGTCGTATCCCAAATCCTTTTTGCGGATGAAGTTCATTTGTAATGTGATAACCAGCGTAGATACAATCAACACTATTGAACATACAAACTGAACGACGACCAATGCTTTTCGAAATACAACATGCATGCCTTTATTTTTCGTATGTTTCGATGAATTAGAAGATGCAAGGAAAAGTGAAGGATAAAGTCCGGCAAGAACCAATACACAGAATAAAGTTACTCCATATATAATAGCTGCATGGAAGGAAAAGAGAGAAAACTCCATGTTTTTCCCTGAAATTTGATTATAGACGGGCATTACTACGTAAATCAAAACTGTAGCCAAAACAATGGATATAAACAGCATAACACAGGTTTCCTGCATGGCTTGCCGGACAATTTTAATCCAGTTGGCCCCCAGAAATTTGCGGATTCCCATTTCTTTACTTCGTTTCCCGATGCGGGCTGTTACCAAATTCACATAATTGATACAGGCTATCACCAGAATGAGACCAGCAATTACGGCAAACAGACGGATTTTTGCCATTCCTCCGGGAGTCCCGTCGGGATTGTATAAATGCTGATCGGTTATTTGCTGCAGGGATATATTAAACGGAGGAAGTCCTGCAGGGCCGAACATACTTGCATAAGGCGCCATTTCACGACCAACGATATTTACTATCTGTTCTTCTATCTCGTCCGTGTGGCTGCCCGGATAAAGTTCAAGGTAAGTACTAAATCTAAACTCTCCAAAATCTTCATCAAGCGTCTTGCCGGGTACAAAGTACGAAACCCAATGTCGTTTCATAAAGTTCATGGGAACAATATAATCATATTGAAGGGTGGAATTTTTGGGCATATCTTCCATAATTCCCGTAACATAAAAATATTCATCACTCCAATTTGTCCTGACTGCTCTTCCCATGGGGTTTTCATCTCCGAATACGGACTTTGCCATGGATTCGGAAAAAATAATGGAATTGTCGCCGGCAAAAGGTTTTTGAATATCACCCTCGATTAACGGGAAGGTGAACATTCTGAAAAAACTGCTGTCAACGGCAGCGCCTCGGTTGATGCTATTGTCGATGAGAACTTGCCGGTCGTTATATCGCAAATAATTAAACGAGAACCAACTGATGCGACAATAATCTTTTATTACGGGTATCTCCTCTTTTCCGTAAACGGACAAGGCTCCCGGAGTATGATCGAAGAAACCTTCATTGCTAACAGAAGTATTGACCAAATAAATATTTTCTTTATTGGCGTGAAAACGGTCGTAACTCCATTCATCATATACCCATAAGGTAATGAGAATACAAGTTGCCAAACTCACAGTCAAACCTATAATGTTGATGACCGAATACAAGCCGTTGCGGCGTAGATTGCGAATGGCAATTTTCAAATTATAAAACATAACTGTAATATTTATTTAACAATCCTTCCGTCTAACAACTCAATAATTCTATCTCCGCGATTTGCATTTTTCTCCGAATGGGTTACCTGAATAATCGTTACTCCGTCTTCCTCGTTGAGTTTATTGAACAATTCCATAATTTCTTCTCCTTGCTTGGAATTAAGATTACCCGTCGGTTCGTCGGCTAATAACAACTTCGGTTTAACAATCAGCGCACGGGCAATTCCGACTAACTGTTGCTGTCCGCCGGAGAGTTGCGCCGGAAACAGGTCTTTTTTGCCAACAATATTAAACCGGTCAAGTATATCGGCCACAGCGGCCTGACGCTCCTTTTGCTTCATGCCGTGATAGAGCAACGGTGCCTCGATGTTTTCGGCTACAGTCAACTCGTCAATCAGGTGATATGCCTGAAAGATAAACCCGATGTTGTGCTTGTGAAGTTCGGAGCGTTGCCGTTCCTTGAGTGTATGTACCGGTTGTCCTATAAATTCGTATTCGCCTTCGTTAAAGGTATCAAGCATTCCCAGTACGTTCAACAATGTGCTTTTTCCCGAACCTGATGGTCCCATAACAGAGATAAATTCGCCTTGTTTTATTTCCAGATTAATGTCGCGCAACAAAAACACACGTCCGCTACTATTATCTACCCATTTGGTAAGATGTTTTGTTTTTAATATTGTGTTCATATTTGTTATTTTTATGGATTTCACTACTTTACATGTTTTCTTGTTCATTCAGTTTTGATTGACTCCACCGGATTAACTGTCGCCGCTTTTACAGCCCTCCAACCTACAGTTACTAATGTCAACAATATTGTTATTGCTCCGGCCAGTGCAAACATCCACCAACCGATACTGATATGGTAGGCGTAATCCTGCAACATTTTGTCTAACCAGTAATAGGCCAGCGGAAATGCGATCAACATGGCTACGCCGATCAAAATCAAAAATTCTTTCGACAACATATTGACTATATTACTTACGCTTGCTCCCAATACTTTGCGTATCCCGATTTCTTTGGTTTTTGTTTCGGCGGTATAGGTTACTAAACCGAACAGACCGAGACAGGAAATCATGATAGCGATGAAAGCAAAAATATACAATAACAATCCCAGCCGAATGTCCGCTTTATATAAATGTTCAAAATTCTCATCAAGAAACGAATAGCTAAAAGGCCGGTTAGGATGATATTCTTTCCACAGCTTTTCAATGGATGCCAATGCGCTTTTGGTTCCTTGAGCGGTTGTTCTGATGTAAAAGAAGTTACTCTCATAATCTTTCGTACAAAACAAGACCAAGGGCGTAATCGATTGATTTAATTTTTCAAAATGAAAATCTTTAACTACTCCGGTAACAACATGTAACTGATCGTCTAATTTAATGGTCTGATTCAAAGGGTCTTTCAGCTCCATTGCCCGTATTGCTGTTTCATTCAGAAGACAGTACTGTTCTCCGGGAGTTTCATGAGGTACCTGTCCTTCAACTAATTGAACATTCATCACATCAAAAAAGTCGAAATTAACGAATCCTATGCCAAAATTTATTGCCTTTTCCTGGCCTTGCCATCTAACACTATAACTGTATCTTTGGCAAAGCATGTTGTCAAAATTTGCTGTGGTAACTCCGGTGATATTCGGGTTCTTCTGTAATTCGCTCCGCACCATGTCTTGCCGTCCTTTCATACCCCAAGCCGAAACACAAATGATGTTTTCTTTTTCATATCCCAAATCTTTTTTTCGGATAAAGTTCATTTGCAAGGTAATGACAATCGTGGATACAATTAAAACTATAGAGCAAATGAATTGAAGTACGACTAAGCCTTTTCGAAATGAGGAATGTAAGTTTTTACTTTTCGTTGCTTTCGCCGGATTAAAAGATGCCAAGTAAATCGAGGGATAAATTCCAGCAAGTCCCAAAACGCTCAGTAGAGCTATTCCGTATATAATAAGTACATTGAAAGATAAAAGATGAAACTCCATGTTTTTTCCTGAGATTTGATTGTAGGCAGGCAGCAACAGATAAATCAAAACAGTAGCCAAAACAATCGAAACAAACAGGATGACACAAGTTTCCTGCAAGGATTGGAGAACAATATTGATCCATTTAGCTCCCAGAAATTTGCGGATTCCCATTTCTTTACTTCGCTTTCCTGTGCGGGCAGTAACTAAATTTACATAATTGATACAGGCTATCGCCAGAATAAGGCCGGCAATAATGGCAAACATACGGACTTTAACTATCTCTCCCGAGCTTCCATCCGCATTGTATAAATGTAGTGCGGTAACAGGCTGTAAGAAAAATTTTACCTGTGGAAGTTGGTCCACAGCACCCATAGCATTTAGATAGGGCATAATTCTCTTTATAAAGATGTTTGTTACTTTTTCTTCTGCTTGTTTGATATTACTTCCCGGATAGAATTCAAGGTAAGTATCAAAATCACACGTTCCATAGTCTTCATCCCAACTGTTAAATGGTCCGCGAGCTTCATTGTTCCGACCGGCATAGTTCCGCGACAGCAGGCTGAAAGGAATAAGATAGTCATATTGGATGGATGAATTTTCGGGCATATCTTTCATGATTCCCGTAACATAATAATATTCGTCGTACCAACCGGATGGGATTACAGTATTGCCGAATCTGTTTGCGGAAAAACCGGCTTTGATTGCTTTTCCCATGGGATTCTCATCTCCGAATATGGATTTGGCCATCGATTCGGAAAGAATAATCGAAAAATCACTTTCAAAAGGTTTTTGCGGATTCCCGTCAATTAATGGAAAAGAGAACATCCTGAAAAAACTACTGTCAACGGCAGCTCCATGAGTAATGCCGGTATTGTTGAAAATGTAGCGGTCGTTATAAATAAAAAAAGAGGAAGAATAATTGTCGATACGGCAGGTCTCTTTTATTTCAGGTATTTCTGCTTTAGCATTAACAGATAAACCGGCCGGCGTGTCGAAATAATCTTTATTGTCCGTAAATTTGACTAAATAAATATTTTCTTTATTCTTGTGAAAACGGTCGTAACTCCATTCATCATATACCCATAAGGTAATAAGAATACAAGCGGTAAGGCTCACGGTCAAGCCTATGATATTGATAATCGAATACAAGCCGTTGCGGCGAAGATTACGAATGGCTATTTTTAGATTATAAAACATAATTATTATGAATTTAAGGTGCACAATACAAGTAAAAAAATTAATATAATTGGTTTCATGTTATTTTATTTTAATCCAAGTCAGTTTTTTCCACAATCCCTCCATTGGTCCGTGAGTATATTTTTTTAGCCACCAATGACAAAAATAAAACTGAACAATAATCATGCAAATGCCGATTAAAAAACTGACTGTCGGGCCGCAATAGCGATACAAACCGAATGCCCAGCCGTGATACAATATCGAACCGAGAATCGATTGCAGGAAGTAGTTTGTCATACTCGACCGTCCGAAGTCGGTTAATTTCATCAGGGAAGTATGTACAATCTTTGAAGAATAGAAAAGCAGCGTCAACAAGGAAACATAAGCAAACATTTGCGCCAAATTACTCCATGACTTCAATAAAGTTCTTAACGGGAATAATACTTCATTGCGGGAAATAAAATCCGGAAGCATATTGAGAAGTCCATAGACCGGAAAAAAGACGAGTGTGGCTACCGCTAAAATTCCAATCCATGTTCTCAGATTGTTTTTTTCGTTGTAAAACAAACGAAGCCTGCCTAACAACATCCCCAAACAAAATAATCCCGGTATTTGTGTTATTCGTCCGTTTTCAAAGTTCCACGCAAAGCTTCCCAACTGACCGTATCTCAAATTATTCCAGCCATACTCCCATAAAGAACTGCTTCCTTTCGATTCATACATTAAACTGAAAAATTTCCCACTGTTTGCATCGATCAATGTATAATCCGGATTGAATAATGCTGCAAACAACTGAAATATTTCAATAGGCTGTATCAATAAGAAGATCGTGATAAATGCTACTGTCTTCGTATTAAGTCGGCCGACCAAAGGCATCAGCATACCGAAAATGGCATACGAAACCAAAATATCTCCACTATAAAAAAACGTATTAATGAACCCAAATACTAACAGCAACATCATTCTCCACTCAAAACGCCAGGTAAAGTTTTTCCCTTTTTGCATTTGGTTGTCGTTTTGAATAAAAAAACTCAAACCGAACATCAAAGCAAAAATGGAATACATTTTACCTCCAAAAGCAAAAAATACTCCATTCCAAGTCATTTTATCAAGAAAAATCATCCATGGGCTTGTTGCTTCCGGAAAGCTGTAAAATTCCATGTGTTCCACATTGTGGATGAGTATAATTCCCATAACGGCAATGCCACGCAAAACATCTGCTATATGAAGACGCGTATTGGGAAGATTAGTTGTTTTATACATACCCTTAGTTTTTAATTTTTTTATTTTAAGAATGTAAGACCGTAAAATATTCGAAACATACAATTTTAATGCAATATCCTTTTGTTTGCCTTAGGAATAACTTTGCACTAGTCATGAAAATTGCAGGAAACAAACGTTTCGCTTTTTTTTACGGTTCTTACAATCCTACGGTTTAGGTTTTACTGTTTTAATTATTTCGCTGCATAAACCATTTCTTTCAAGAAATTTTCTGTTACTGTTTTTCCGTCGAGCATGTGTACGATTCGGTGTGCGTAACGGGAATCATGTTCGCTGTGTGTTACCATGATGATGGTAGTTCCTTTTTCGTTCAATGAAGTCAGCAATTGCATTACTTCCAAACCGTTTTTACTGTCTAAGTTTCCGGTTGGCTCATCTGCAAGAATTAATTTCGGATTGTTGACCACTGCACGGGCTACTGCTACGCGCTGCTGTTGTCCTCCCGAAAGTTGCGATGGGAAGTGATTGCGACGGTGCATCATCTGAACGCTTTCTAAAGCTTCTTCTACCATTCGTTTGCGGTCGGCAGCCTTGATGTTGTTGTAAACCAAAGGCAATTCAACGTTTTCATAAACCGTCAGTTCATCAATCAGGTTAAAACTTTGGAATACAAAACCGATATTGGCTTTTCGTAAATCGCTGCGTTTGTTTTCGTTAAACTTGGCAACTTCTACTCCGTTGAACACAAAACTGCCGGAAGTGGGGTCGTCTAACATTCCCAAAATATTGAGCAAGGTAGATTTTCCGCAACCCGAAGGCCCCATAATGGCTACAAACTCATGTTCTTTTACTTCTAATTCCATTTTGTTTAATGCTACGGTTTCTACTTCTTCCGTGCGATAGATTTTCTCGAGATTTTTAATTTTAATCATGATTTTTTATTTTTAAATTGTTTTGTAAATATTTTCGTTAGTTTTCTAAGCAAAGCTTGTGTTCGTCATTGCGAGGGCTTTGCCCAAAGCAAACCATTTTAATGCTTTCTGGTTTGCTTCGTCGTTCCTCCTCGCAATGACGGAAAACCGCAATTCCTTTAACTAAGCAACTATTCATTTATTCAACCTTTATTGCCTCCACCGGATTAGTTGTTGCTGCTTTCCATGTTTGATAGCCGGTGGTAAGCAAAGTTATTAATAAGGCAATGATGCCGACTAACAGGAATATCCAAATGCTCAACGGTGTTTTGATTACAAAATCGCTCAACCATTTATGCAATCCGAAATAGGCAATCGGACAGGCAATCGCAAAAGCAATCACTACCCACAACACAAAACTTTTGTTAAGCAGAATAAAGATGTCTTTTATTGATGCTCCGTAAACTTTGCGGATGGCAATCTCACGCACACGGCGTTGGGTGGCGTAATAAGCCATGGCAAACAATCCGGCAACAGTGATTATTATGGCAATCAGCATCGCAAAGGAAAATACTTTGTTGGCATTCATTTCGGCAGTATATAGTTGTTGATAGGTATCGTCCAAGAAATGATATTCAAACGGATATAAGCCTTCACGTTCTTCCCATTTTTGCTTGATGAGAGCGATGGCACGTTGTGGATCACCTTCGATTTTGAAGAAGATGACCGGAGCATACCAATTACTATCGTTGTCTATTTTTAAATACACCTGAGGGTCAACATCTTGATGCAGTGATTTGGTATAAGCGTTGCGCACTACTCCTCTGACGGGAAAAAACATGCCCGATCCTTCAAGCTCTATTCTTTCTCCCACAGGGTTTTCATATCCCAATAATCGGGCGGCACTTTCGTTGATAATCACATTGCCTGCTTGCGCATTTTCAGATTCAATTAAAAACGGATTTTCACCGTCAATAAGTTGCATACCGAAAAAGTCAAAATAATTAGGATGAACATAACATATTTCCATCAAAATGGATTGATCGCTGTTTGACGGCACTCGTTTAATAGTCGAACCTTGTGTCCAGTTCGTAGGAAGTGCTTGTTTTCGAGTGATAGCCTTAATCGACGGTTCTTGAGAAAATTCTTTTTCGAACGATTTATAATTATTTTTGATAGGCCAGGGCGCATTTATGTATAAGACATGTTCTTTGTTGAACCCCAAATCGTAGTCAAGAATATAATTTACCTGTTTTTGCATAAAGGCAACCACAATCAACAAAGCGATAGATGCCGTAAATTGAGTAATAACCAAGGATTTTTGCAATACGCCCATTTTCTTTCCTTTGAACTTTCCTTTAATGGTTTCGATCACATTAAAGTGTGTCATATACAATGCAGGGAAAGAACCAGCAAGTAACACTACGCATACCAATAGGACCAAAAGGAAGATGTATATCTGTGGCGTAGTGAAATCAAGTATTAATTTCGATTGTGTGAAATTATTAAATACCGGCAATATTAGTGCTGCAATCGCCAAACCGATACCTATCGAAATCAGCACATAATAGGCGGTTTCCGTATAAAATTCGCGCATCAGCCATGCCTTTTTTGCTCCAAGCGTTTTCTTGATACCGATGTTTTTGGCACGGATAAATGAGGTAGATACAAACAGGTTGGTAAAATTTATACAGGAAATGATTAGAATTATTAAAGCTGTCAATACAAATGTCATAATCAATGTCTTACTGCCTTTGGCAACGAAATCGAATCCTACATCGATACCGAAGTGTATATCATTCAGCGGCTGCAATGTATAGAACGCCCCGAAGTTCTTTGCGAACTCTAAATTCCGATGCATAAGTTGTGTCAAAGACTCTGCCATCGCATCTGTGTTTACACCTTCTTTCAGCAGGAAAAAAGTGACATAACCATCTCTTTGTCCCCATTGAGTATTAGCTCTCCATCCATGAAAAGGAAATACGAAATCGGCTTGCATGCTCGAATTTCTCGGCATATCTTTCATGATTCCACTTACAACAAAATCACTCTCCCAAGTTTTGACAATCTGACCAATGGGGTCTTGTCCGGGAAAATATCTTGCCGCTGCCGATTCGCTGATGACTACTTTGTCGGGAGAAGAAAGAACATCTTTCGGGTCGCCAACCTTTAAGGAGAAGGTGAAAAAGGAGAAGAAATTCGGGTCTGCTACAAAACTTTCGACTGTTCGATGCAGTGTTTCTTCAACACCAATGCGTAAATCAAAAGTTTCAGTGAGAAACCTGCTCATGTCTTCTATCTCAGGCAATTCGTCTTTTGCCTGTTCACCCAAAGCCATCCAAGTCGAACCCAATTTGGCAGGGTTACCGTTTAGGGTTACGTTCATTATTACCCGATATATCCGGTCGTTGTTTTTATGGAATTTGTCGAAACTCAATTCTTGAATAGCCCATAATCCGACAACGATAGCTACCATGATGCCCAATGAAAGGCTGCAAATATTTAGCAGGCCGACTGTGCGTTGCTTTTTGAAATTACGAATAAACTGTTTCATGACTTATTTAATTACCAATTCTTGTATATCTCCATAATTCTCATAACTATTCACCACTACTTTATCGCCTGGTTCCAAGCCTTCCAACACTTCGTAAAAATCGGGATTTTGGCGACCAATGCGGATTGGTATGCGATAGGCTTTGTTTCCGTCTTTGCTCACTTTGAAAATCCAGTTGCCACCTGTTTGTTGATAAAATCCTCCGCGTGGAATTAACAAAGCTTCTGTTTCATCACTCAGAGCAATGCGAATTTGCAACGATTGGCCGCGACGGATGCTTTCGGGTGCTTTATCTTTAAATACCATATCAACGGCAAAGCGTCCACCGGTAACTTGGGTGTAGACTTTTTTAATCACTAAAGTATAAGTGCTGTCGGCTTGTTTATAGATGCCTTCCAAACCGGCATAAATTCGCGAGATATAGTGTTCGTCGACATCTACGCGAACTTTGAAACCACTTAAAACATCGATTTGACCAATGCGTTCGCCCTTGTTTTTACTTTGTCCGATTTCGGCATCCAAAGACGTTAGCTGTCCATCGACCGGAGCACAAACCGTAAGGTCGGAAAATTTGCGACGCATCAGTTCCAGTCCGTTTTTGGCACCTTGGTAAGATTGGGCAGCTTGAGCAAATTGTTGGTCGGAAGCGATGGAATCTTGTTTTAAAATTTCGTCCATCAGCTTTTTCTTTTCCAAAACAGCTTTGTAAATATTTTCCGATTCCTGAAATTCTTGTTTGGCAATAACGCTTGAATTCAACAATTTTTTGTTCATTTCGTAAACACGCTTGGCCTCGATTAACTGACTTTCAACATCTACCGACTGCGTCAGCTTGGATATTGTATTTTGCCGGGCTCCATTTTGGGCGATTTGCATTTGCGCCAATAAGTTGTATACGGAAGTTTCTTGAGTAGTTAAACTCAATTCCAAATCGGTATTACTCAAACGAAGAATCGGTTGACCTTTTTTCATTACAGCACCGTCTTCTACAAAAATTTCCTCTACTCGTCCGCCTTCGCGTAAATCGAGGTAAATAGTTGAAACCGGCTGAATGATTCCTGTAACCGGAATAAATTCCCGAAAATTATCACGTTTTACTGCTGCGATAGTCATTCGTTCGCTTTCGACATTCAATCGAGATTTTCCGAATGTACTGAAAATGATGAAGATAATCAGCAAAATACCTAAGCCTCCTCCTGCAATCATTGCAATCTTTTTGGGCGGCCATTTTTTCTTTTCTATAATTCTGTCCATGACAATAAGTTATTTTAATTAAAAGAGAGTTTTTTGTTTTCGTATTATATATAAGCAATGTATGTGCCAAAGTTGTAAATTTATCATTATCAGAAGATTAACAAAATTACAAGGTTTTAAAAGTGTTCGATTCCGAACACTTTTCGTTCGGTTTCGATCACTTGTATTCGGGAAATCCGGAACGGATTAAATATCGGTAGCCCGATGTGAAACGTCGGGAAATATAGAATCGACAAAATATATCAAACAACATTATAATATTAAAATATGTTATTTAACAAAATCTTTCACTTATTGTACTATTCGTTTGATTGTTAATTTCATACATTTGCAAGATTGTAAAATAAGCTAATAGGAAATAATGAACAAACAAACTAAGTGGATTATTGTCGCTGTTATTGTTCTTTTTATTTTGGGTATGGCGTTATATCCGACAATTAAGAAGACACTTTTTTCGCAAAATTCCGATTCAACAAATGGACAGGCTCCGGTAGCCGAAAACGGACAACAAAGGCGTCCATTGAACGTCAATGCAAAAATAATCAAATACGAAGAAATGATTGAGATGTTCAGAACAACCGGAAGTCTTATTCCCGACGAAGAAGTAGATTTATCGTTTGAGACTTCGGGTAAAATAACCCATATCTATTTCGCTGAAGGTACTGCTGTGAAAAAAGGCGATTTACTGGCTAAAGTGAACGACGCTCCGTTGCAAGCTGAATTGAGAAAATTAGAGGCTCAAATTCCGTTAGCTACGGACCGGGTTTTTCGCCAAAGATCATTATTGGAAAAAGATGCTGTCAGCCAAGAAACATATGAGCAGGTTTCTACCGAATTGGAAAAATTGAATGCCGATATTGAATTTGTCAAATCCCGAATTGTCCAAACGGAATTGCGTGCCCCTTTCGATGGAATTATCGGATTGCGCCAAGTGAGTGAAGGCGCTTTTGCCTCTCCTTCTACTGTTATTGCTACGCTGACAAAAATTATTCCACTTAAACTCGAATTTTCAATCAATGAAAGACAAGCCAGCGAGGTAAAACGCGGAACCAATCTTTCTTTTCGTGTGGAAGGAAGTCTGAACACTTACAATGCCTCTGTATATGCCGTTGAACCTCAATTAGATCTTAAGACGAGAACAATGACGGCTCGTGCACTGTATTCGAATCAGGGAGGAAGACTGAAACCCGGACGCACAGTTTCGATAGAAATCACGTTGAGAGAAATTAAAAACGCGCTGACTGCTCCCAGCGAAGCCGTCATTGCTGAAATGGGACGGAATATCGCTTACCTCTATAAAGGAGGTCGAGCACATCAGGTTGTTCTTGAAAGAGGATTACGAACAGAATCCGATTTGCAAATCATAGATGGAATTCGCGCCGGAGATACTTTGATAGTAACCGGAGTAATGCAATTGAGAGATGGTATGCCTGTGAAGATTGATAACTTTGTTAATTGAAGAATTGAACCGTGAATATTTCCGAATTAAGCATTAGGCGCCCTGTTTTGTCCACTGTGATGTTTCTGATAATCATCCTTTTTGGAATTATCGGTTATACTTATTTGGGCGTAAGGGAATTTCCGAGTGTTGATCCTCCTATCATTACGGTATCCGTTTCCTATCCCGGAGCGAATGCCGAAGTTATCGAAAACCAGATTACCGAACCGTTGGAACAAAATATCAATGGCATTCCGGGGATTCGATCGCTAACAAGCTCGAGTAGCCAAGGTTCGAGCCGGATCACGGTGGAATTCGAACTAGAAGTCGATTTGGAAACTGCTGCAAACGATGTGCGGGATAAAGTCTCTCGTGCGCAAAGATTATTGCCAAGAGATTGTGATCCACCGACTGTTGCAAAAGCCGATGCCGATGCCAGCCCAATTATTCAGGTTACGGTCATGAGTCATAAACGTTCCATGTTGGAATTGAGCGAAATTGCCGAATTGAGCGTAAAAGAGCGTTTACAAACCATTCAGAACGTAAGTGCGGTTGATATTTGGGGACAACATCGATATTCGATGCGTTTATGGTTCGATCCTATTAAAATGGCAGGATATAACGTAACTCCTATGGATATAAAGAGCGCTATCGACAGAGAAAACGTTGAATTACCTTCCGGTAGTATTGAAGGAAACACAATAGAATTGACCATTCGCACTTTGGGATTGATGCAAAGTCCGGAAGAATTTAACAATTTGATTATCAAAGAAAACGAGTTCAATATCGTTCGTTTCAAAGATGTCGGATATGCAGAACTTGGTCCTGAAGATCAACGCAGTATCATGCGCAGAAACGGAATACCGATGGTGGGTTGTGTTGTAATTCCTCAACCGGGAGCCAATCAAATCGATATTTCCAATGAAGTGATGGCACGTTTGGATCAAATAAGAAAAGACTTGCCCGAAGACGTAGAATTAGACATTGCTTTTGACAATACCCGGTTTATTCGCGCCTCAATCTTAGAAGTACAAAATACCATTTTTATCGCTTTTGCCTTAGTTGTAATTATTATCTTCTTATTTCTGAGAGATTGGCGGGTTACACTTGTTCCGTGCGTTGTTATTCCTGTTTCGCTGATAGGCGCGTTTTTCATCATGTATGTTTCGGGATTCTCAATCAATGTTTTGTCGATGTTGGCGGTTGTATTAGCCGTTGGTTTGGTTGTGGACGACGCTATTATTGTTGCGGAAAATATTTATGTAAAAATAGAACAGGGAATGTCGCCCATAGAGGCTGGGATTAAGGGTTCGAAAGAAATCTTTTTTGCCGTAGTTGCTACTACCATCGTGTTGGTAGCCGTATTTCTTCCCATCATCTTTTTGCAGGGAATGACAGGCCGGTTGTTTCGAGAGTTCAGTATTGTGCTTTCGGGTGCAGTTATTATATCTTCCTTTATCGCTTTGACTTTTACTCCGATGTTGGCAACCAAACTCCTAAAGAAAAAGCAAAAACCGGGTTGGTTTTACCGCAAAACCGAACCTTTCTTTGAAGGTATGAATAGCGTATATGCACGATCATTGAGTTACGTTTTATCTCATCGCTGGATTATTTGGCCTGTTATTGCAGCAACGATTGTTGTCATTGTTGTTCTTTGGAAAACTATTCCCCAAGGTTCGCCTCCATTGGAAGACCGTTCTCAAATAACGATCAATACTCGCGCTCACGAGGGAGCCACTTTCGAATTTATCAGGGATTATACTTCCAGAATCTCGGAAGTTGCCGACTCGGTTGCTCCCGAAAGACTAATAAACCTTGAAATGGTTCGTCCGGGATTTAGTTTCGTTCGATTGATGTTGCCCGACATGCAAGACCGCGAACGCAGCCAGATGGAAATAGCAGACGATCTTACGAATGCTGTTCGTAAAGAAACACAAGCAAGGGCATTCGTACAGCAACAATCCACTTTTGGAGGAAGACGTGGAGGTATGCCCATTCAATATGTGTTACAAGCTCCTAACCTTGATAAGCTGCGAGAGTTTTTGCCTATATTTATGCAAAAAGTGAATGAAAGTCCGAAACTTGTTATGGCAGACGAAAACTTGAAATTCACCAAGCCGGAAACACATATCCGGATAGACAGAGATAAAGCATCTCTTCTTGGAGTCAGCACGCGCGACATCGGACAAACGCTCCAGTACGCACTCAGCGGTCAGCGAATGGGTTATTTCTACATGAATGGAAAACAATATCAGATTTTGGGAGAAATCAATCGCCAACAACGCAATACTCCATTAGACTTGAAATCTATTTTCGTAAAAAACGCCTCCGGAAATATGATTCAACTGGATAATTTGGTCGAGTTGCAGGAAAGCGTTTCTCCTCCTCAGTTATTCCGGTTCAACCGTTTTAGTTCTGCAACCATCAGTTCGGGATTAGCCAAAGGTGTTACAATCGGTGAGGGATTGGACGAAATGGACCGCATTGCCAGAGAAACATTAGACGATACTTTCCGCACAGCCTTGACAGGTGAGTCGAGAGATTTTCGGGAAAGTTCTTCCAGTTTGATGTTTGCTTTCATCCTTGCTTTGATACTGATTATTCTTGTTCTTTCGGCACAATTCGAAAGTTTCAAAGACCCGTTTGTAGTGATGTTCACCGTGCCGTTAGCTCTTGCAGGTGCATTGATATTCATGTATTTTGCGAATGTTACAATGAATATTTTCAGTCAAATCGGTATCATCATGTTAATCGGTTTGGTTACCAAAAACGGAATATTAATTGTAGAATTTGCCAACCAACGACAGGAATCCGGATTGAGTAAATTAGATGCTATTCGTGAGGCTTCCATACAACGTTTGCGTCCCATTCTGATGACAAGCTTTTCAACCATATTAGGCTCGTTGCCATTGGTACTTGCCAGTTCGGAAGGAGCTAACGGCCGTATCGCCATGGGGGTTGCCGTAATCGGAGGGATGTTGGTTTCCACACTCCTCTCCATGTTTGTAGTTCCGGCCATGTATTCGTATATTTCAACAAATCGACATAAAAACTCTTGAAATACATAGACACATAGAACACATAGCCATTCGCATAGAAAAATAATAATAAACCTATGTGAAACCCTATGTGTTCTATGTGTTAAAAAAATAAACATTATGAATTACTTAAAAATATTATTGCTCTTAATTTTCCCTCTTGCCGTTTGTGCTCAGGAAACAGAAACATTCAATTTGAAACGCTGTTTGGAAATCGGTTTGGAACGCAATTTCGATATTCGTATTGTGCGCAACGAACAGCAAATAGCAGATAATAACGCAACTAAAGGAAATGCCGGATACTTACCGACAGCAGATTTATCTGCCGGATACTCGGGCTCTCTCAATGACATCAATCAACATTTTACAGATGGAAGCAATGCTAAATTTAAGGATGTTAATAACCAAGCACTCAATGCCGGAATTAGCATCAACTGGACAGCTTTCGACGGTTTTCAAATTCAAGCGAAATACGACCGGTTGAAAGAACTTCAACGCATGGGAGAACTCGGTACCCGTCTTTCAATAGAAGATTTTATAGCAGGTTTCTCTGCCGAATATTACAACTATGTAAGACAAAAAATCCGGTTGGAAAATTTGAGATATGCTGTTGAATTATCGAAAGAACGACTCCGAATTATTGGAGCACGTTATGATATAGGCTCTATGTCTCGCCTTGATTTTCAACAGGCTCGCGTCGACTTTAATGCCGACAGTTCGAACCTGATTAAGCAATATGAAGTAGTATATGTTTCGCGTACTCGTTTGAATCAATTGATGGCTCTCGAAGATGTATCACAAAACATTGTCCTCAAAGATTCCCTGATTGAATTCAATCCCCTGCTTAACGAGGCTGAAATGTGGGAAAATATGTTGAATTCCAATTCGTCTTTATTGTTATCTGCCAAAGAAAAAAGGATTAGCGAATTGGATTACAGGGCGATTAAAGGTCGTGATTATCCTTACTTAAGATTGAATGCCGGATATGGCTATACCCAAAATATGTACGGAATGGGACAAACCGACAAACAACAAATCTTGGGACTTAATTATGGCTTAACCGCCGGATTCAACATTTTTGATGGTTTTAACCGCAAACGAGAGCAAAAAAATGCCCGTCTGCTGATTCAAAACCGGGAATTGCAATATGAACAATTGCAACTGGGACTAAAAGCCGACTTATCAAATATCTGGATGGCATACGAAAACAACATGGGATTGACAAGCCTTGAAAAAGAGAATCTTCAAACAGCTAAAATCAATTATTCCATTGCCATTGCTCGATATAAGCTCGGAGACCTTTCGGGCATTGAATTACGTGAGGCACAAAACAGTTTACTCGAGGCAGAAGAACGGCTATTACAGGCACAATACAACACCAAACTTTGCGAAATTTCTTTACTACAAATTAGCGGACAGATTGTGAGTTATTTGGAATGAAAGAGATGTTACACTAAGCGGGTATATAAGAACTTCCACGCAGGCACAACTTCTATTTCCAAACCTCCGTGATAGATTGTATCTTGTTGATTTGCTGTAATTATTGTCCCTCTCGTGAGATTAAAGTAATTCAGTGCATTGAGCAAACCATCTATTTCTCGTTCTTCATTATCTGTGTTGAGTTCCCAACAAACCTGCAAAAGACTTTTTATCTTGCCATTTTCGAGTTGCACAAAATCACACTCATGATTGTTTTCGTTGAAATAAAAAAGTTCTTTCGTTTGCCTGCGAAGATGTATAAATATAAGGTTTTCAAGAAAATATCCGTAATTTTCTGTCAGCAGGATTGCTCCCGCACGAATCAGTCCAGTGTCTGAAACATATACTTTTTTGGGCGACAACATTTGTGATTTGGCCGAATATGAAAATTTTGGCAAAAGTGAAATCAAATAAGAATCTTCAAAATACGAAAAATATTCAAGTACCGTTGTAGAAGATTTGACACCCGCAATATCAGTCAATTTGCTTGGGGAAGTAAGTTTTGCTACATTAAAAAATAAGTATGAAAGCAAACGTTTGACCGATGAAGCGTCTTTAATCCCGTAACGCACTACAATATCGCGATAAAGGATGTCGTCTATAAGCATTTTAAGCGTTTCGAGATTTTCGTTTTTGGCAAACTCTGGAAAACCACCTGTATACATATATTTTTCGAGGCTTTCAATTGAAGGCGTTAGGGTTTTGAAAGCAATAAATTCACTGAACGAAAATGGAAAGAGTTCCTTTGTAATGTGTCGTCCCGTGAGTTTTGTCCCCAATTCACGGCTAAGCAACGAGGCGTTCGAGCCGGTAATGATTACTTTAAACTGCTGATCTAACTTCTGTCTGACATAGAGTTCCCAACCCTTTACCGACTGAATTTCATCGAAAAAAAGCAATTTTTGTTTCGAATGTTCGATAATTTTATCAAGCAAAGCAAAATCTTTCATTTGAAAATCGTACAAACGGACATCTTCAAAGAGCAGATAAAAAAAATCCTCGCTTTTTTGCTGTAAGTATTGATGTAGAAGTGTACTTTTCCCACAACGTCGAATGCCCGAAATAATCAAAGCATGCGACTCTATGTTGGGTAAAAAATCCAATGCCTCACGCCTCAAACCACTATCAGACATTAATAACGCTTCTTTTTGTTCTCTTGCAATTTCCTCTATTACAGAAAGTTTCATTACAAATCAAATATTATATCATTCACAATGGAATATTTATTTCGTTTGCAAAGGTATAAATTATTTTGTAATAGAAAAATTGCGACTTTAATTATTAGATTTTTAGCCTTTTGAACTTGCCATTAATACCTAAATTTGAATAAGAAGTAAGAGAATCTGTTTCGAGGGGTAAGTTTTAACTGTTGTCTCACAAACCAATCCGATAACACTAAATAACACTAAGTAATATTTTAAAAACATAGTTTCTCGTTGATAAACGCTTTTTTTGCACCATAAAAGAAATATTTATGGAATTTTATAAATGAATGCATCTTATGAAAAAGCGAATCTCTAAAAACAAAAAGAACATGAAACGAGCAATGTTTTTAACCGGCTGCCTTTTGTTTGCGGCCGCATTTATTGCCTCCTTATTGGCAATCAACAATCATTCAACTACGAAAGATGAAGTGACACAATCGGAAATTCCGGGAACTCTGCCGGATATTTCCTCTCTCGAACAATTACCGGCATCCACTCTGCCGGTGATGAAAATCAAAGACGGCAACTCGGAAGTCTACCTGCAATCGCTGGATATTCAGGTAGAAGTAACCGGAAATATCGCA
Source organism: Dysgonamonadaceae bacterium (assembly GCA_031253625.1). GTDB lineage: Bacteria > Bacteroidota > Bacteroidia > Bacteroidales > Azobacteroidaceae > JAIRVZ01. The sequence goes on along the minus strand of JAIRVZ010000039.1, from coordinate 4,963 downwards.
ACAACTCGCTATGTGATGGTATTTAAAAACCGCACGGGAAAAATCCTTGAAGGAGAACTGCTTTTCCCGCTGCCCGACGGCATAACCGTGAGCCATTATGCTTTGGATATTAATGGGAAAATGCGCGAAGCTGTTCCGGTCGAAAAAGCCAAAGCCACACAGGTTTTTGAAGAAATCGAACAACGACGTGTCGATCCCGGATTACTCGAACGAGTGGAAGGAAACAATTTCCGCACGCGAATTTATCCGATACCTGCTCACGGAACACGGGCAATTTCTATTGGCTACGAAGAAGAATTATCTGCCGAAAAAGGCTACTTCTGCTATCGTTTGCCCATGGCATATCCGGAAGCTATCGAAAATTTCTCCGTGAAAGCCTCTGTTTGGAAAAGCAAATCCAAACCTCAGATATTAGGACAATTATCGGAAGAATTATCTTTCGATGAGCAAGGAGAAAATTTTGTCGCAACCTTCTCGCGGAACAATTATCAAACCGGCCGGGCTTTGATTTTTGCCCTACCAGCTCCAACCAATGTACCGCAAACGCTGATACAACCGGCCTCCGGAAGTTATTATTTTACTGCTTCCTGTATACCGAAAACAGAAACCCGCAAAAAAACTTGGGATAATACATTGGGGATTATTTGGGATGCCTCGTTGAGCGGAATGTGTCGCGACCACGCCAAAGAATTAGATGTTTTAGATAGGATTATTAGGGAAAAGAAAAATCTTACCGTCAACCTGTATTTCCTGAACAACCGGATGACAAAAAACGGCACCTATAAAATCACCAACGGCAATTGGCCGGAACTACGAAAAGCGTTAGAATCGGTCGTTTACGATGGCGGAACAAATTTTGAGGCCATCCGTTTACAGAATATTTCTTCCGGTGAATTTCTATTCTTTTCCGACGGATTGTCGACCTTAAGCGATGCCGATTTTATTGCTAAACGCCCTACATTTTTTATCGCCAAATTTACTGCATTGATTGAACAACCAATCCATTGCATCGTGTCGTCTGCCAAAGCCGATTACAGTGCAATGAAATGGATTGCAGCACAAAGTAACGGTAAATTCATCAACCTGAATGCTTTATCTGCCGACCAACTTCAAAACGAACTGATGTATGAAACCTTGCACTTTTTAGGAATAGAACCCAACCACGATGTTCGAGAAATATATCCTTCAGTATCGACACCGGTAAGAGGCAATTTTTCCATTGCCGGAATATTGGATGCTTCCCGCACAAGCCTGACCTTGCGTTTTGGTTACGGCAACAAGGTAGAACAACGAATTACGGTTAATCTGAATACAAAAGATGCCTCCCAACAGGCAAATGTTCATCGCATTTGGGCACAGAAAAAAATCAACGAGTTGGATATGTGCTACGAAAAAAACAAAGAAGAACTGACCGAACTCGGACAGCAATTCGGTATCGTTACCCGCAATACATCGTTGATTGTGCTCGAAACTTTGCAAGATTATATCACCTACAACATTGTGCCTCCTGTCGAACTACAAGCCGAATATTTCCGCTGGAAAAAAGACAGGGATGATGAAAGACTTCAAAATGAAAGAGATTATATCGCTGAAGCCATAAGTGCCGCTAATATTTTGAAAAACTGGTGGAATACCGATTTTACGCCCAAAAAACAGAAATATCCGAAACCGGACGGAACAAATGTAGTGGCAATGGCAAGGATTGATATGATGGTGTCAGAAGATAGCAGATCAGAGCATATAGCTTATGATAGACCTCGATCAGCTGAAGACGAATTTGCCGTACCTCCTCCTCCCGAACTTCGAGAATCTGTTCGGTTTACAGCACCGGTAATCATGGAAGATGTGGAAGTTGGATATGCAGAAGTTTCAGATGAATTGGTGTTGGTAGAACAAATGGCATACGCTGATATGGCATACGAAGAAACTAAAGTTAAAGAATCCAATTTCAATCGAAGAAACGTTTCACAACCAACGATTAAACTCGCTCTGATTAAGCAAGACAATGCTTATACAAAACAATTGACCGGCAAATTAGATGAAGATTATGCTGCTTATTTGAAATTACGTCCTGAATACATCAACACACCGACTTTCTATTTCGATATGGCAGATTGGTTTTTCCGTCACAACGACCGCGAAAGAGCACTCCGGATATTGACTTCCATTGCCGATTTGGATTTGGAAAACGCCTCGCTGTTCCGCTTGCTCGGTTATCGTCTGAAAGAATATAAAGAGTATCCACTGGAGGCTTACATTTGCAAAAAAGTGATACAATGGCGACCGATGGAACCGCAAAGTTATCGCGATTATGCACTGGCATTGGCCGACAACGGAAATTATCAAGCGGCATTAGATAACCTGTATTCCGTTCTGACACAATCATACGCGCAAAATATTGCCGGAAGAAGTCAGGGCATCGAAGAAGTCGTAGTAACGGAAATCAACCAACTTATTGCAAAAAATCCGAAGTTGCGCACAAACAATATCTCCAAAGAATTGATACAAGCAATGCCGGTAGACATCCGCGTGGTAATTAACTGGAACATGAACAGTACCGACATCGATCTGCATCTAACCGACCCCAACGGAGAAACCTGTTGTTACAGTAATCGCGAAACAGCTTTGGGTGGAAGAATCAGCAATGACATTACGCAAGGTTACGGCCCCGAACAATTTATGCTGAAAAAAGCCATCAAAGGAAAATACAGCGTATATGTCAATTATTATGGCGATTCGCAAGTGAAAGCAGAAGGTCCTTCTACCGTCATGGCAGAAATCTATACCCGATATGCGGATAAAACCGAGCAACGCCAAGTGGTTTGTTTGCAATTATCGAAAGAAAACAAACAAGTAGATGGCAAAGTGAAGGTTGCAGAGTTTAATTTTTAAATCAGATTAAAACCTAATTTTCACCTTATTTTTCAAACAAAACAACCTCAGTAGCAAAGGATTATGACATAACAAAACTAACCTCATTGCCTAATTTTGAACAGAAAAAATTAGGTAATAAAGTTAGGGGTTGAGGCTGCATTTTTCTGCTACTGAGGTTGTTTTGTTTGAAAAATAAGGTGAAAATTAAGTTTACTGTTTTATTAACTTAACTGTTTTTCCTTTTACGGTCACGAAATAAATTCCTTTTTGCAAATGACCGATTGTAATTGTTTCGTTGGGAACAACTATTTGTTGTTGTACGGTTTTTCCAGTAATATCTGAAATTGTTACAACGGTCGGCTCTGTGATGCCACTAGCATTGAAACTTTCCATTGCAGGATTGGGATAAATATTAATGCTCGGTATTTGCATATTTTCTATTGAAGATGTACCTTCTACAATATTAAATTCTTTCCAAACTTCGACAGCACGATAGTTTTCAGCTGTTCCAGAAGAGACAAGCAGTGTAATCTCAGAGAGTGTTACATTATAACTACCAAAAACTTCTGATGTTATGGATATTGGATTTTTCCAGTTTACTTTGACGGAGGTAAGACGGGAACAATAATAAAAAGCCCGCTCTCCAATACTTATTACACTACTGGGAATGGTGATGGAAGTAAGGTTGTACATGCTTCTAAAAGCCTCATCTCCGATACTTATCACGCTATTAGGAATGGTAACGGAAGAAAGCATACAATTTTCAAAAGCCAATGAAGCTATAATTGTTACAGTATTTGGAATTATATAACTATCCAATTTATGCGACGGACAAAGAATTAATGTTGTTTTTGCCTTATTGAATACAATACCGCTTTCTGACATGTACATTGGATTTGTACTTTCAACTTCAATAGAAGTAAGCCGGCTACAATATAAAAAAACAGAGTTCCCAATAGTTGTTACAGTGCTTGGAATAGTAACGGAAGTGAGGCGTATACAATTGAGAAAAGCATAAGTTCCAATACTCACGACACCTTCAGGAATAATAATCGAAGTAAACAAACATCCCTCAAAAGCATCGTCTTCAATGCTTGTTACACTGTTGGGGATAATATAACTACTACTGGTGCCGGATTTACTTTTCGGAGAACAACGAATCAGCATTGTTTTTTCCTTATTAAATAAAACTTCATCTTCTGACGCATACATTGGATTCGTACTTTCGACTTCAATAGAAACAAGACTATTGCATTGAAAGAAAGCACAATTTCCAATACTTGTTATACTTGCCGGGATAGTAACAGAAGTAAGGTTGGTAAAATAAGGGAATGTATAATCCCCAATATTAGTAACATTACTCCCTATTTCCACATGCTTGGTTAGAGAATTATAACTATAATTATAGAAAGCATAATTCCACATCTCTCCTGTCCCGCTAATCGTTAACGTGCCGGTTGAACTGTCAAAACTCCAAGTAAGATTTTCTCCGCAAGTTCCGCTTGTTGCTTGCGCAAAGCCACATACTGCCGTCATACTACAGACCAGCAGTAAAAGTAATTTTTTCTTCATGATAAAAATTGTTTTTGATGCTTTCCGCCCCAAGTCGGCAGGTTATTTAAAATGCAAAAGCGTGGGACTATAACTATATTCACTTCTGAGGTCTTAGGATACCTATGTAACAAATAAGTAAGCCCACGCCGAGAATCGACGTGAGCGTTCGACTACTTATCCTTGTTACATTACATCTCAAAAGTTCCTAAGTTTCAGAAGTAAGAACAAAAGCTAACGCTTTTTTCTAAAATGTCTTTAAAATATGTGCATAACGCACAGTTTTTATATCATAAGCCAAAATATTAAATCATTTATTTTAAAACAAGATAATTATCATCAATTTGCCGGTTAAAAAATTATCCTACAAAGATAAAACTTTCTCGTTTCAATTTTAGGAAAAAGATAAAAAGATGAAACTTGCCTGCGAAAGTTATGAACTCTAAATCCGGAACGGATAAAATCTCGGTAGCCCGATGTGAAACGTCGGGAAATATAGAATCGACAAAATATATCAAAGTGGCGAAGCCTCGAAATA